>CALREC010000058.1 GCA_943355085.1 Candidatus Altimarinota bacterium | reverse complement strand
TCAAAGAACCAGAATGGTATAACGATAATACTTCCGAGTCCGATGCCTCCGCTTGGAATAAGAGTTCCGACATAGGTCATAACTCCGATCAAGATGACTCCAGCAAATATATTGGCAAAAAGTCGGACGGAAAGCGAAAGTACGCGAGTAAACTCTCCCACGAAGTGGAGCCATCCAATAGGAACATTGATACATTTTTCAACTGTTGTATGTCCATGAAAATTGAAGAGATAGTGTCAAAAATGAGTGAAGAATCCTTTGTGTCGAATGGCTGTAATCTGTGCCACGATTATCACAGTCAGTGCCATAACGACTGTTGTATTGAGATCTGAGTTAATCGGACGGAGGTATTCGTGAGCTCATGTAACGATAAAATTGACCCAATCAAGGCCGAGTCCAAAAACATTCGAGAGGAAGATGTAAATAAAAAAACCTCCGATGAGTGGTAAAAAAGCGCGTGAATATTTCTTGTTCTCCATGGAATCGAGAAAAAAATCGTCGATACGTTTAATGAGATCGATTCCCATGTTTCTCAGACGAGGAAAAGTGCGAGTTTTGATAGCAGTAAAAAAGAAACCCACGGCTACAAACAGAAACAACATAAAAAGCCACATCGAGAAAACTGTATTCGATATGGGTATCCCTGCAACTGCAAGATGAGATATGGATTCTCCTTGAATGGTTGGAATATGAATCTCACCCCCGTGTGATTCTTGAGTATTTGTATGAACCTCGCTCGACATAAAAACTGACTAGTGATAAACCGTAAAAAACGCGGTAATTATAGAGAAAAGAGAGAGAAAAGCAAATGGATTTTTATCTTCTTTTACTATAGACCTCTTTTACCGAGCTTTCTGTCCCGATTGAAATATTCTTCCCCTTGCAAAGAGGACACTCATAGAGATATTTTTCTGGATCCAATCGAGATGCTTCGATATTTTTTTGACAATCACGACAGTAAAAAATAACCACTCATCGCTCTTGAGAGAATTCTTCTTTTCTTTTTTCAAATGTCGGGATATTAACGAGATCATTGTATGATGCCATGGAACAAGAAAGTTAGTTTATAATAAAGAATTATCTTTCTTCAAAAAATCAACCAATGTCATAACCCCAAAGCCTGTACCTCACTTTGGGAAGTAGCCAAATGTATCTGTTCTATAGGCAGGTCATGCGATATCAAGATGAACAAGTTTTGAGTTTTTTACAAAATGAGTCAGGAAGGCTGCACCCATACTAGAACCGGCCTTATATCACGCTGTGACATTTTTGATGTCAGAAATCTCGCCCTTGGTTTTCTCAATCATATCAGTATCGAGAGGAAGTTGCCAAAATCGTTCCATTCAAGAATGCACAGAGAGTATTTGATCGATCATCTCTTGATTGTTTCAGATAATACCTGCGTAATTTTGGCCCAACGCATGTAGAACAGCTCCTGTCAGAGTAGCTACAGAGATGATGGATTCTGGTGAATACATAGCTTCTACATATCCAAGCAGATCTCAGAGAACGAGACGTCCTTCAGCATCGGTATGTCAAATCTCTACCGTTTTTCCATTATATGACTTGAGAATATCAAGAGGCTTCATAGCACTTCAGCCCAGCATGTTTTCTGTGAGTCCGATAGCAGCAACAACATTTGAAGAGAGATTCGTCCGAGAATCAAGTGCCAGTAGTGCACCCACAACCGTTGCTGCTCATGCCATGTCCGATTTCATATCCAACATGCCATCTCCAGGTTTTATCTGGAGACCTCCTGCATCAAAAGTCACTCATTTACCGACGAGCCCAAGAGTCGGAAGGTTTTTATCTATGATTCTTTCAAACATCAATACACAAGGATCTTTATCGCTTCAAGCAGAAACCCCAAGAAGCAGACCAAATCATTTATTTTCCAGTTCTTTTTTGTCCATAAGCGTCACTTTCGTATTGCGAAATGGAAGTCTCATAATCTGTTCAGCTAACTTGCGCGGATACTTTAAAGATGCTGGGGTGTTTACCATATCTCGTACGAGATATATACTTGATAAGAGCTCTATACGATTGCTGATATCTGTCTGAACTCACTCTGTTTGATTTTCAATAATGAATGCGATTTTTCGTGGGTTCTTTTTGGAAAGAAATTGATCGAAAGAATAGGTTGTCAGAACAAGACTATCAAGCATGGTGTGTATCTGATCTTTTTTGCTTGTATAAAATGCAATATCTCACTGAATGCTTCTTATGCAATCAGATAACTCCTTTGTATAATTGGTTTTATCGTGTATATAGATAATGTGAAGTTTTTTAGCATGAAAAAAGGGACAATATGTAGATATAATAAAGCTTACCTTTTCTTTTTCCTGATTTTTCGATTCTATTTCCGCTATGATATCTTCGGGCAAATGGACACGCTTAAAAAAATCAAGATTACTCAGCTCTTCAACCTCTATGATAAAGTTTTCAAGAGTGTTATGTTCTGGATTATCGAGTATGTCGAGGAAAAAAGAAGAAGATATCATAAAAAAGTGGTGGTGAACAATAAACAACAGGAGTATAGAAAAAAGCCAAATTTTTACAAATAAAAATTGACTTTTTAAGATACTTTTATATCCTGCTCTTGTTATATTTTATTCAAATACCTCATGCAAACAAACAAACAAATTTCTATTGCAACGCTTATATCTCTTATCTTTCTCACGAGCTGCACAAACAGTGCCAGTACTACACCACAGACAGATATCAATACCCCAATATCTACAGCACAGGATAGTTCTATCAAAACATCCACAGAAACAGCTTGAGTTAAAGCGATATTAGCTACTCCAAGTGATATAGTTATAAAAAAAGATCTTGCATACAAAAGCCCGGCAGGACAAGAAAGTATAAACGTATCACTCACTACCAAAGATGGCATTATTACGAATGTGACAGCCACTCCTCTAGCAACCAATCCGATAAGCATCAAACTACAATCAGCATTTGCAAGTGATATTTCCAAAAATGTTATTGGAAAAACGATAAAAGGATTGAAGGTGGATACTGTATCTTGAGCCAGTCTCACAACAGGAGCCTTCAATGAATATATTGCGAGTGTCAATTAATATACGCAACAAAATACCTCTCTCAAAAATTGAGAGAGGTATTTTTATTTTATATAAGTAAACTTTCACCTCACAATAGTCCTTTTCTCAAAAATAGATCCTGTTTCAGGAGTAAAATTAGATGGAGTACACTCAATATAGTTCTCAGTCCAACCGACTCACTTTCCTTCCACTAGAACATGGAAATGTTTTTTGTCATTTTCTCGTAAAAATTGGTCTTTTGCCGTATCTCATTCACACAAAAGCCTATTAAGGCGATCCGTTTTGGTTGATTCATCGATTTGGTGTGGAAACTTTCCAGCAGGAACAGAGTAGTGTTCTTTGTGAGGAGAAAATGGAAATGCGTGGAGCTGGGTTATGCCATAGGTCTGAATAAGTCCAAATGTATCGTCGAAGTCTGTCTCAGTCTCTCCAGGAAATCAGACGATGAGATCGGCGCCTATATTTATATGCACACCATCTTCACGTTTCAAAGATTGTAGACCTGAGAGGACTTGTAAGAGCTTGGCACGATCATAGTGACGATTCATCGCGCGGAGAATGCTGTCTGATCCAGACTGAATAGAAAGGTGTATATATGCGCTTATACGAGATTTCCGAAAAAGTCCCATAAGTCTCTGATCGACAAATTCGACACCGAGGCTCGACACCCGGAGTCGCTCTATAGAAGTTTTTGCTAGTATTTCTTCAAGAAGCTCAGGAAATCGACTGTCAGCAATATCTTCAGAACTTCCGGCTCACCAAGCGCCTAAATTGGTTCCCGTTAGTACTACTTCTTTCCCACCAGAAGCCACAAATGTATTAATTTCTGTGATGATATCTTCACTGGTACGTGATTTGTGTCGTCCTCGGGCTTGTACGGTCAGACAAAACGTACAGAAGTTGTCACACCCTGTTTGAACAACTATGAATTTTTTCGTATGAAGCCCCGTTCAGAGAACCGTTGCTTTTTGAAGTCGGGATTTAAGATTCGCACCTCATCCCCCAGCCCCTTCTCCTAAAAGGAGACGGGGAGGAATATTGTCTTTTTTTATTCTCTCTCCTTCTAGGAGCGAGCTGGAGTGATGTGAGTCTCCTGGATCCTCTGGAAGCAGCTCGATCTTGTGACGAAAAGTCACCAGTTCAGGATATATGTCATAAAAATCAGTATCGATCTCACCCTCTTTCAGGGATCCACAACCAGAGAGATAGAGCTTCTCTCAACTTTGCAGAGTTTTGAGCTTTTGTTTCGCAAAACGAACCCACTTGGACTTTGCCTTGTCAGTTACGACACAGGAACTTATAAACACGCCCTCTTTCCCATCCAAGATAGGACTCTCTGCCCAGCGGTCCGTGAAGTATTTATTGGTCTTGCAGCCGAAGATTTTGTATTCCATGTGTGTCATAAAAAATATATAAATATGAGAATGGGAGTATAGAGAAAGTGTGAAAAAAGGCAATAAAAAAATACTCGGGGAATTTTCCGAGTATTTTTTTAGATGTATTATTTTGCCTTCGGTTTCAGTAAGCGAACTTGCATGGCCGATTTGGCATCAAGCTCACCGATCACCATTTCATCCATATATGGCTTCATATCATCTTCTACATCGATACAGAATAATGCCTTATTCGTGTCCGTTTTTTGGGATTCGTCTATCCAGTAACAAGACTGGGCTCATGAGAAATGAATCTGTCCTTTGGAATCGATAAATCCAGAGAATGTGCATCCGTCTGGTATATTATTTGGAGTATTTTTCAGAACCCATTGTGCCTGTTCAGCATTCATGATATCACCATCTCTTCCTGCCTTTATAGTTTCACGGAGCATAGAAGCAGGAGTGAAGAACTGCTCTCCGTTTCCGAGCTCCCAAACATCCCCTTCTGCACTCACTTTTGCTTGTACTTTATGTCCATCAGCATTCACGAGTTCTGTTGTATTCCAAGAAGTTGAATCGATATGAAACGTTCCATCTTCCATTGAACATTCGGGAGTACCTGTAATGATATTTTTTGCATCATCTGAATTCAATATTCCAGCAACAGCAGTTTCTGTCTCTGAAACAATATTTCCAGCTCCTCAGACCATTGGTGCTCTAGGCTTGAAAACAGTATCCACCTTACTTATATCACCAATATTCAGATGTGGCCTAGAACGATCAAAAGTTACCATAAATAGGAAATTAAAATATAAATTTTTAAACTGGCTGTCATCAATTACCAAGTGCAATTTTAATTTCGGATAGACAATAGATAGATTTCATGGTCAAAGACTTCTTTTGGAGTTCGGTATCAGAGTATTTTTCGTGGTCGGTTATTGATATAATCGACCACTTTCTGTATTTGTTCGTCACTTATGAGACTGAAGTCTGTTCCTTTCGGAAAGAATCTTCGTATCATGCCATTAGCATGCTCGTTGCTTCATCTTTCCCACGAATG
>CALREC010000057.1 GCA_943355085.1 Candidatus Altimarinota bacterium | reverse complement strand
GCCTGGCTATTTATGATGATATTGAGTTCTTCTTTGGATTCATGGATACCAGGGGTATCAAAAAATATGATCTGAGAATCCTCGTCATTATAAATCCCACGAATATTCTTCTGAGTGGTTTGTGGCTTCGATGAAACCGCACTCACTTTCTCGTCTATGAGTGCATTTATGAAGGTCGATTTTCCAGAATTTGGTCGCCCAATGAGTGCGACATATCCTACTTTTTTTTGTAGAACTGGTTTTATAAAGTTTGATATCTCAAGTGCTTTGATCATCGAATTCAAAAAAAGAGTATAAATATATAGGTGTTTTACTTGTATCTCTTCCTGTGCTTATATGGCTTAACTATCAATCTTTCTATGAGAGTGTTTCTGTTCAAGACTACACTTCATTTTTGATTATACCAAGCTTAATAGTTACATTTCTTTTATCGTCTCAATTGTAGATAATACGATCTCTTCCGTCTACTTTTCCGTCTTCTCCTATCCTATCTCCTCCTTCTTCATTCTTTCCTTTTGCCTGGTATAGCTTCTTGTCGGCTTCTTGTACCAATACATCTAAAAGACTTTTTTTAGAATCTAATGCCTCTGCCTTGATAGCCGAAACCTCTTGCACGCCTGCGCTCATTGTTATGGAAAATATTTTATATCACTCCTTCGGAAGACCATTTTTATCTGTCATCTCTGATTTTTCTTTTGTATTAATAATAGATACCGTGCCATCAGGCTTCTTTACAAATTCTATTTTTTTCATTTTTATAAAAGCTCGTTCTATAGCTTTTGCTGCTTGTTTTGCCGTTGTTTTGAGGAGCAAAATTCCAAATTCTTCACCACCCCAACGTACGACCAGATCTTCTTCTTTAAATTCGCGCCTTAGAACTTTTGCAAGTGTTTTTATAACGAGATCGCCAGCAGGGTGTCCATAGTTATCATTTACTCGTTTAAAATGATCAATATCGACCATAGCAAATGATATAGATTGTTTCTTTCCTTGTTTCTGTAGAAGGAGTTTTTCAGCCTTTCAGGTGAAAATCCTACGGAGCAGGAGTCAGGTGAGGAAATCTTTTTTATGCTCATCTTTTTCTCCTATATGGTGCAATGAAATACCGATTGACTCTACATTTTTCTTGAGTATCGAAGAGCTCATATCTTTGGCATAGCGAGTTGGATCATCCGATAAAAACATCATCTCGCCGATTCAATCAATACTCAAAGCCAGTGCAGATTGTGTGTTACCAAATATCTGCGGATTCAAATCTTGTATGTCTTGTTTTGATAAAAAATATGGCGTTCTCCCATGATTGATAAACCCACGTTCCATATGATTGGCAAATATTTCTTGTTCTTTTTCGTATCCATGCAAGGCTCATTGAGCTATTGGAAGCAAAGAAGTAAGGGTATCTATCTCTTTGTCATAGGTCATATCAGGATGATCGGTAGGATTCTCTGCACGAGCATTTCTCAGATCAATCATATCAGCCAACATTTGCGCGACGCTATTTTCTTTGCGGTTTCCATTTTCATCATACTGCGGAGTGAGAATGATCTTCATAGATACATCAAAACTTTCTGAGAATGCGCTTGAGAGAAAAAGAATAGCTTTCGGTATGGTGTCTATTTCTGGATTTCCGAGCTCGAGAAAAATATCATGCAATGTAGATTGCAAATCCTCATTTGTTTTTCATATGATTATAAGATCATTTATCTTTTTTTTCAACGCATTCACCTCTTTTTTTAGTCGATTATTTGCTTGTTTATTATGAAAATTATTATGAATAAGCTCTTCATTGTCTGCATTTTTTTCATCTATTTCTTTGATAAGCTCATCTCGTAGTTTTGTTCATTGGATGATTGCTTCTTCGAGCGTCATCTTCTCGATGGGATCAAGTGTTCAGCCTATAATGTTTTCGGAATCAGCTTGTATTTTGCGTGTTAATACATTTGATTCTTTCGGTGTATTTTTTTGAATAAGTTTATTTGGAAACTGAACTATATTTTTATCTGTCATGGTTGCATGAAAAATTATAAATAATAAAACGAATATCTACTATACAGATATTCGTGAAAAAGTAAATATTTTTCTTGTGCCTTTAACTTGACTTATATATAAAATATGTACTGATAAAACATCCATCGTAATGTCGTAACTATCCTCCAAGAACCTGAATAACTTCCTCAAGACTTACTTCCCCAAGAACCACTTTTATAAGAGCATCATCTTTTATAGTGACCATACCATCTCCGATTGCTTGTATCTCCATTTGTGTTTTTGAAGCATGAGAGAGAATCATTTTTTCTATACCCTCAGTCATTTCAAGGATTTCAAAAAATCCAGTACGCCCCTTGTATCACTTATGATTACATTTTTCACATCATCACTCGAGCGCTTTATAAAACATAATCTTTTCTGGCTCACTGATGTATTTGCCGATACGAGAGAGCACTTTGCTTGCTATGTTTGCTTCTGGCTTATAGGCTACCTTACAACTAGAACAAAGCTTTCGAGCCAATCGTTGATATATGATGATTTGTAGGCTGGAAGTTATGAGAAGCGGGTCTATTCAGAGATTGGTAAGACGTTGCAGCGTGTTGACGGTTGAATTTGCATGAATAGTCGATAGTACAAGATGCCCCGTTATGGATGCCTCAACAGCCAGTCGGGCAGTTTCTGCATCACGAATTTCTCCTACCATGATAATATCTGGATCTTGCCGCAAAAGACTCCTAAGTCCATCTGCAAAGTTAAATCCAATTTGCGGATTAATTTGAGTATGATTGACTCATTTAATCCTATATTCAACTGGATCCTCAAGAGTAGATATATTTTTTTCCTCTGGATCAAATCTGGAAAGCATAGAGTACAGTGTTGTTGATTTTCCCGATCCGGTTGGACCCACTATGAGCATAAGACCGTACTGATTTTCAAGATGTTTTTTGATCTTCATCATATTCATAGGAAGGACTCCTATGGAACGCAGATCCATGAGCTCGCTTTCTTTTCGTAGGAGTCGTATAACAACCTTTTCGCCATATATGGTTGGGATTATACTCACTCGGAGATCGACATTTTGATTGCTCGATATCTCACGATAGGAGGCTTTTCCATCTTGAGGTAGACGCTGCTCGTCTATCTTGAGTCCTGCAAGAATTTTGATCTTTGCTATGAGTGGGGCTTTTTCATGCCCAGAAAATCTCCCATACTCTACAAATCGTCCGTCTACTCGAATACGTATGAGGAGTCATTGTTCTTCGGGTTCTATATGTATATCCGAAGCGCTTAGCGAAAGAGCTTTTCCAAATATATCATTGAGTTCTATGATCGGTTCTCATGTATTGATTCCAACTCATTGTTGCAAAACTCCATAGTCTCGATTATTGGAAGCACCAATTCCTTGCATAAGAGTGTCGTTATTTTTAATCAGACTATTAAAAAGCTTGAGAATTTTTGTAAGATAATTTTGCATATGTAAAAAGAGGGCTATGTGAGAAGAGTTCATATAAAATATATTCAAGCACAGGATATCAGATTTTTTTCATAAATACAACACTAGATGTATTTATCTATAAAAAAGCGTACGAGAATCATCTTTTATATCACAATATCTCGAACATTGAGTACAATCTTTTTGCGCCCCATCCAAACATCTTCACTGATTTCTACCACCAGTGACATACTCTCTGTATTGCTCAATACTTCATAAGAGTCTCAAAATCCAAATGCATTTATACTAAACTTTTTCTCGCGATCGATCAACTTCAGATGTTTCTGCTCTTTTCCGAGATACTCTATGTTACTCGGTACAAAGTCTTGTATCAAAAACAGTGGCTTGGGATTCCCGATTCCAAAGGGCTTAAAAATCTGGAGTGTTTTAAAAAAATCTGGAGTTATTTCTGACAGGAGCAGAGGTGTCTCTATACGGAGTGTTTTGCCTTTAGTGGTTATGTTTCCATGTTTTTCTGTCAGTTTTTTTTCTATAGCTTCTTTGAATGCTTCAAAATTTTCTGCAAGAATCGTAAAACCTGCGGCCTGTCTATGTCACCCAAACGCCACAAAATATTCACGACACTCTTCAAGGAGTTCAACGATGCTTATGTGTTCAGGACTCCTACAACTTGCAACCAGTTTTCCACCTTCATTTTTGAGTGCTATTGCAGGCTTTCCAAATACTTCTGTCAGTCGTCCTGCGATGAGTCCTATGATGCCATGCTCGATATTGGTAGAGTCATAGAAAAGTATTCACCGGTCTCGATCTACTACCTCAAGCGCATGCTGTATGAAGTGTTCGGTAGTAGTTTTACGTCTG
Organism: Candidatus Altimarinota bacterium; assembly: GCA_943355085.1. Lineage (GTDB taxonomy): Bacteria > Patescibacteriota > Gracilibacteria > BD1-5 > UBA2023 > UBA1545. Next base: position 1,202 of record CALREC010000057.1, on the reverse strand, counting down.
CTATTGAGATCCTCGAGCTCTGAAAGTATGGGATCGAGCTTGTCTTCTGAAGCGAGCAGGAGTGAGAGAGCCTTGTAGGGGCTATCCATTCGGCCTGCTGCATTGATACGAGGTCCTATGTGAAACCCGACGATATCCGCATCCATGTCCTTGTATTTGCCTTCTATGAGCTTACGAAGTCCGCTCGAATTGCTTGATTCCAGTCGTTTGAGCCCGAGGAAAGCAATAGTACGATTTTCACCGATGAGTGGCATACAGTCAGCTATGGTTCAGAGGCATGCGAAATCAACATACTCGAGGATTACATCTTCATACGTATCTGGAAAAAGCGTTATCGCTATCGCTGAGGCCAATTTGAGTGCTACGCCTGATCCTGATAGGGAAGAGAAGGGATAGTTACTTTCTCGGATCTTTGGGTTTAAGATCGCGATGACTTCTTTTGGGATCTCATCTGGGACCGCATGATGATCAGACACGATAATCTCTATTCATTTTTCGTAGGCATAGCGAATCACCTCGACATCCCGCGTTCCGCAATCAACCGTCACTATAAGCTTGACATCTTTCTCCACGAGTTCATCTATAAAGTGCTTCTTGAGCCCATACCCGTCGTGGACACGATGGGGGAGTCTATACGAGACTTGTATACCAATCGACGCAAAAAAACGTACCAACAGTGCCGTAGAACTCACCCCATCAACGTCATAATCTCCAAATATGACGACACGCTCTTTATCGTCACGGGCTTTGAGGATACGCGCAACCGCCACATCCATGCCATCCATGAGAAAGGGGTCATGGAGATGCACAAAAGCAGGATGAAAAAACTCTTCTTGCTTTTCCCGAGAAAGAAGCTGAAGTCATCGATTATTGATGAGTTTCGTGAGCAGAGGTTCCTCTGTTTGGGATACGATATCGATTATATGAGCATGAAGTGTTTGCATAAAAGAAGTTTAGGATATCGTTATATGATACTTGAGTATAGGAATTCCTTAAAATTATGCAAATATTCCAGATATTTAACTCCAATATGGCTTATCCTGCGTTTTATAAAAAGTGATTTACAAAAATCTATTGACTTCTTGCAATTAACATTATAAATACAGAGAAAGCTTTATATAAAATATATACATTATACTCTCATATATGAACACACCACTCTTGAATCAAAAGACGAGAAGAAAATTTATAAACTTGATAGT
>CALREC010000056.1 GCA_943355085.1 Candidatus Altimarinota bacterium | reverse complement strand
GGTAAAGCTATAACATCGAATGGGGAATGGAAATTCTTTCACCACATCTCTGCAATTTTCCTCGCAGATAATGAATGCGGGGCTACCAATAGAAGGACTAGAGTGGAGGTCGAGCGAAGCAACTGAGAGATCCAGATATGGCATAATCTCGCGGGATCGTTTATATTCAATGGTTTCCTTTTCGTTCTGACTGAAAGTTTCATCTGAGCGAAACATGCGATTGAGATTGAGGTCAATCTGACGAACCCCTCGCTCTATGGCTTCGGTATTTCCGTACATGAGGAAAACCTTTCCACGCTTGAGTTTCAGAGTATCTCAAAGCGAATCTATCGCCTGAACCCCACAGATTTCATTTCCGTGGATTCCTCAGATAATAGTCAATATCGGACCAGCAGTGCCTGAGTCGATTGCAATAGATTGTGTTTGTTTCATATGAGACAAGGATTAGAAATTATTTTTTGCAAAAAGTACTCGTTCGTCTACATCATTGTAAGAAAACACTTCGGTGTATCAAAGATTTTTACGGATTGAGAACATGGGCGAATTTCGACTCGTTCTCTGGATAATAGCGGATACTTTATCCTTGTTTGACTGAAGAAGGTTTTCATTGATTCATACAAGTGCTGCACCGACTCAGCGAGTCCTATATGCTGGTACGATTCCTGTTTCAGACTGATAGTACCACTTATCTTTATCTCCAATATCATTATTTATGAGATTCTCAGAGAGTTTTTGAAATTTTCATTCATTCTCTGAAAGTCCGAGTTTTGTTGCATTGATATTTTCAAGAGAATCCTGCCACCCCCAAGTAAATCCTGCCACTGCATCGTTTTTCAGAAGTATGAGACATTGAAAATAGGTTTTACTCATAACTGAGAGTACTGACTCGACAATCTCTGCATCGGAGTAATAATCTTCAATATCACCAGAACAATCTGGACACGTTAAGGGACCTTCTTCAAAGGTAGATTTATACCCACATCCAGCTCTGCATTTTACTCATTCACGCCATGCGGAAGCATTAAATACGTCTTTATAGGCCCTGATAAGTCATGATTGAAAGGTGGATACATTATTCAAATCGAGTGAAATCGATTGAAATCCATTCTGTTCGAGAACGGGATAACTTGTAGTGTCGATAATTGTTTTCATAATAAGAAAGTTTAGGAAATTAAATATAAAAAATCCGCCAAATATTGGCGGATAAAGTTTGTTGGTACGGAAAAATCCGCACAAAAATACCTACCGCCGATGCAGGAAGTGTTGATGACGAGTATTGATAAGAAATTGTTTGCGGTTCATAGTGTGAAAGTTAGTATAGAATTATTTTGAATTTAAATCGAGTAGAGAGAGTGCACGGGCGTACCCGTGATTTTCTCACTTTAGAAACTTGGAAATGCGTGCGATGGTCGTCGAGCTCATGCCGGTCTCCCCTTCAATAGTCTTGTAGGATACTCACTCCTGAAGCATACGAGCTACACGGAAGCGATTGGAAAACTCTCGAATCTCGCTTTCGGTGAGGAGATCCCTGAGGAAAGAGAAGACTTCGGGCTCGTCTTTCATGAGCGAAAGCGCGAGACTGATCTCTTGGCAAGTATTTCTGAGTTCTATTTCCATTTGGCTTTAGTTTAGTAAAGTATTTGAGTGTACTTTATCCAGATAAAGTGAAAAGTCAAAAGAATTTATGAAAAAGCAAAATATTATCTTTTCTTCGGAGGATTTTCGAAAGTTATTTCCGAGAGAGTCACGAGCTCAGAAACAGGAATTCAGAGTTCTTTTTCATAAGCAGCTTCTGATCAACCATATACCCCTTCTTCAAAATGTAGTCAGAATTTCTCTACCATGAAAATTACCTGCTTTTCTGTTGGGGCCTCGATCTCTATATAAGGACGTAGTCCAGGCCAAGTATCTATACATATTTCCACTTCCCCAGTCCTCCAAACTTCCCGAAGATTTTCTTGAGTGGAAGTATTTCGGAGGCCGGTTTTTAGAAGTATCTCAGTAGTATTATCGAAATCATCGACAGTGATTTCCGCTTCTTCTGTTCCAGACAGATCATTTGAATGTATGCACTTGTATGTCATAGTAATCTTATCCGATTCTTTTCTGACACGGAACCACTCATTTTTATCAGTTGATAGAGGATGGAACTTTTTTCTTTTCATGAGAAATTCCCGAACCGTGCATACAAATCCCTGTTCCAAGAGCTGTGTACGAATAAGCTCTTTATCTACTGAGAGAAACTTTATTTCGATTTCTTTTTGCATGTTTTAATAATAATTAAGCATATACTCCTTATTTTTCCCTCTCTCCTTTAAAGGGGGGGGGGATTAGGGATGAGGCATTGGAAATAATATTATCCTCCATAATTTAAAATCTTCATCTTACTCTTGAGTTCCAGAAGCACTTCCTGGGCTTCACTTCGAAATCTCTCCGCACCCTCGTCAATAATAGCCTTGATCAATTGTGGATGAGCTTCATAGTAAGCACGCTTCTCACGAATAGGTGATATAAATGCATCGAGTGTCGTTACCAGAAGTTTCTTGACTTCGCCATCTCAGATAGAGTCAGATCCTCATGCTCGATAGCGAACCTTGAGATTTTCTATGAGATTTTTATCTTCGTGAAATATATCAAGATACATAAATACGACATGATTTTCTGTATTTCCTGGAGCATCTATGGAGGTTTTATGAGGATCGGTGTACATTTTCTGAACTTTTTTTTGAATTTCTGCCAGAGAATCTGAGATCATAATAGCATTTCCGAGACTTTTACTCATCTTGTCTTTTCCATCTATACCAACCAGGCGGGGGGTTTCAGAAATCAGTGCGCGAGGGAGTGGAAAGTGAGCTCCTGTTTTTTTATTCACTCGATCAATAATTTTTCTTGCAAGTTCTATATGCGGAACCTGATCTTCTCAAACAGGAACGATGTCACCACGTGGCAAAAGAATATCCGCTACCTGACTGATAGGGTAATTAATAAATCACATACTCAGAGTATTATTGGTTTCTCGTTTTTCGATTTTTGCAATCTCGTCTTTGAGAGTTGGGTTTCTCATAACTTCGGTGTAGGTAGCAAACATATTGAGATAGAATGCAAGTTCCGCAAACTCCGGAACATAGCTCTGAACGATAAAACAAGATTTCTTGGGATCCAAGCCAACTGAGAGCCAATCAATGACGATATCTACCACCGATTGTCGAATTTTTTCCGGGTCATCCAAGTAATCTCCGAGCGCCTGATAGTCAGCGATGAGGAAATAGTTCCTCATATTTGGAATCTTTTCCATCTCTATCCAACTCCTGAGGGCTCCAACATAGTGACCAAGATGGAGCTTCCCGGTTGGACGCATTCCAGTCAAACATATGAGGGGCTTTTCAGAAAGTTCTCGCTTGAGCCCTTCGATTCCATGTATAATATGTGGGGTTTTATCTTCATTTTGTCTCAGTGTAGTCATGATAATAAAAAAATGATATATAAATGAAAAACTCAGAGATGATCATCTTTCAGTGTATCGATTTCTTTTTTAAGTCAAGCATTTTCTGAGATGGAATCGTAGCGGGTACAATACATTTTACACAACATTTTAACTTTTTATGCTACACAACATTTTAACTTTTTATGCTACACAAAAAATCTTTTGCATTTTTGTAGTTTTCTATATACTAATGTTACTTTCTTAAGTGAAAAATATATCGCGGAGTAGAGCAGTGGTAGCTCGCAAGGCTCATAACCTTGAGGTCGTACGTTCGATTCGTACCTCCGCAACCAAAAAAATCCAAAAATTCCTATCATGTGTTTATGATAGGAATTTTATTATATTTATTGATTCATTCTAAAAATTTTGGGGTAAATAGAAAAAATCGTGTGCTGTTTTAGAGCAAATTTCTTGTATTTTAAGGGAAATATATAGGATAAAAACCTGCATTAGGCATATGGTATAGATTCTCTATATTATTTTAATCCCTCCTTAGGAGATTCTTTCGGGGATGGGGGGATCTCCTCTGATGGGATCTCCTCTGATGGTACCGAGTCTTTGAGACAACGCACAGAGAACCCGTATGACCGAACAATAGTCCTAAGTCCTATACGTTGAGTATCCAAGAAGTACGAATTCAAATCGGATATGGACGAGGACCAGTATGCACCAATACGACCCTGAAAAAACATCGAACCGGCAGGGGGGCCGCCATCTACTTCGGCATAAGTGCGAATGCCTGCTAGTGTAAGTTTCAAAGAAGAGATAAATGCAGTAGCCGCGTTAGTAATATTTTCACTTCTTACAAGAGTTGTCCATTCCTCTTTGGTTGGCAAACGCCAATCAGCGGGACAAGGACTGCTAGTTCCATTCGCACCACCCCAAGTGGTACTCAGTGTATCATTTTGTATGGAGCGCCAATCAGAAAAATTTATTATAAAATTAGGATGATTGGGGTTATCATTTTCACTTTGAGTGGCGAAGAGCGTACTTGTGGTTATCTGATGACCATCCGTGAGTCGCCCCCATTGGTAGAGCCACCCATAGGCTGCAGAGTCATCGGATGTGATCGCAACATTGGCAGTACCAAGATTACTCTTAAGCCAACAATTGCGATCGAGAGCTCTGACCGTTTGGTATATCGTGGTATCGGGAGAACGGCCAGTAACCGTGGAAGTTCCGCAAGTGAAAACAGGAGTACCTCAACCTTTATTGGCACCAGTAATCACGACTCCTTCTCCCAGACTTTTTATCAGTGTTGCATTATACAGATTCATAAGAGCTGTACTTCCACTTCCGCCTACTATGAGAGAAAAAACAGGAGGGGCTCCTACGGTATCAGATGTGATATTTGAATTGGAGTAGAGAGTGTATGTGTTGGACATGAGAGTATTGGCCGTGCTGGAATCGAGAGGTGTTGTGGCTGGAAGGGCAAGAGCCACTATTCCATTTCCACTCGTGAGTAAGTTAGAACTCCTGAGAGGTTCAAAGGTCACTTGATCTAGAGTTCCATAGGTGATGGATGAGATACCTTGTGCCCGGTAGGTATGAGGGAGATTTCACTTCTTGTGGAGGACGAGATTTCCGGATTGGGTAGTTTGATTCGTGAGTTCTGTAGTCTCGGGTGAAGAGATATCTTGGAGCAAGATACTCGGGAGAGTGAGGTAGTAGGTGGTCGTTCAGGTTACTGATTTAGCGAGGAGTCCGTTATAGTTTCCGACCAGGTAGGCAGAGAGCGGTTCGGTAGCTGCGTAGGCCTTAGTGAAGACTCCCCCTCAATCCCCCTCATCCGAGGGGGAAGTAAATGCAGTACTTCTATCCTCTACGACCGCACCTATCTGGTACTCCTTTCCATTATTCAAGAGTGAGTAGGCATACTCAGTGTTGGTATACTTAGGATCAGTTGGTTGCTTGCTCATCTTTATACCAAGTCAGCCAAGAGTGGTTATGACGGAGTCTCCGATAGATCCTTGAGTCCAGACAGGTCCTCAGGAGAAAGTGATTCCGGTACCTCAGGTGGGAGTTGGGTACCTGGAGTTTTTGACGTATGCGATATCGAGTGCTTTTTGGAT
>CALREC010000055.1 GCA_943355085.1 Candidatus Altimarinota bacterium | reverse complement strand
CTGGTGCTCAATGAAGAAGTTGAAGAAATCGGATGAGCTTTGTTCATGGAAGAAGTTGTCCTCAAATCCTGAAGGCACATACAAGCTGATGGTATATTTGTTGCTGTTGGAAGCATCCCCAATGTCTCACTCGTAGATTCATTTCAGCTGCAAAAAGATGCAGAAGGTTGTCTGGTTGTCGACAAGCGACAAGAAACATCTGTCAAATGACTCTACGCTGCAGGAGATCTTACCACCAATTCCAATAAATTTAAGCAAACGATCATGAGTGCCGCAGAAGGTTGTCTCGCAGCTCATAGTATACACGAAGATCATATGCGCCAGGGCTAGTCTGGACTAAAAAAATCCTACACGATATCGTGTAGGATTTTTTTAGATTTTCAGTGTTATTATAGTATGGCCATCATGATTTCCTCATAGATAACCTCTTTCAGGTCGATATTTCCTTTGCTCACAAACTTTATATCATCGGGTGCGAGTGGGTCATACCGTTCACGAAAGGTCCGTGGAACCTGAGCGAGAGACACGCTGTGAGTTTCTCAACCGTATCCTACTTGTGCGGAGAGAGCCTCAAAAATCACCTCTACTCCATCGTCCAAGGCGATGAGTTTCAGAGCAAAATGTAAAGGCCCTGTAAATGTAAGGTCTGGATAATATTCTGGGATAACTTCACCCTCAAAGGCGAGTTCTCTGGAATCTCCAGCATAACTTGCAAGTAAGTCTGCAACACTAAGTTCGAACATAAAGAAAGATGTTTGAGAATCTCCTTACATGAGATTCCGTTTAATTAAAGAATCGTATCTTATCAGCACTCGGATGACTCTTGAGCTTCTCGAGGGTCTTCGCTTCGATCTGACGGACACGCTCTCGGGTTACTCAGAATTCTTTTCCGACCTCTTCAAGCGTATGAATCTCGCCTCCGTCGAGTCCGAATCGCATGATGACGATTTTGCGCTCACGTGGAGTCAAGAAATCGAGCATCTCGTAGAGATTTTCTTTGAGGAGTGTTAGGTTGGCTGCCTTGTCTGGAGTCAGGTACTTGTCGTCTTCTACGAAGTCTCCAAGTGTGGTGTCTTCTTCGCCTCATACAGGTGAGTCGAGTGAGAGGATATCCTGCGAGATACGCATAATCTGACGCACCTTGCGGATATCCATATCGAGCTCGAGTGCAAGCTCTTCCATGAGCGGCTCACGTGCAAGATCCTGAGTCAATCGACGGAATGTATGCGTGAATCGGTTGATAGTCTCGACCATATGTACAGGAACACGGATAGTTCGGGCTTGGTCCGCAATCGCACGAGTCACTCATTGTCGTATCCACCAAGTGGCATAGGTCGAGAACTTGAATCCTTTTTCTGGGTCAAATTTATCGACCGCACGGAAAAGTCCAACATTTCCCTCTTGGATGAGATCTAGGAGTCCGAGTCCACGCCCCATATACTTTTTCGCGATCGATACTACGAGACGCAGATTGGCTTCGGCGAGCTTTTTTCGAGCGTCCTGAGAGCCTTTTTTGATAAGCCGTCCGAGACGTACTTCTTCTTCGGCGTCGATGAGGTGAAATCGTCCAATCTCGTTCAGATACATTCGGATAGAGTCGTCTGAAATATCAGACAGATCAATCTCTTGAGCCTTTTCTTCACTGGTATGACCGGGCTTAAACATCTCGTCTTTGTCAAAACTATCGACAATTTCGATATTCATTTTCATGAGTCGAGTATAGATGTCGTCGAGCTTATCCACGTCGTCCTCGGCATGAGGCATCGCTGCCAAGAGCTCATCGTATGTGATTTTCCCCTCCACTTTCCCTTTTTTTATGAGGAGTTGGAGATTTTCAGAAAGACCCTCCAGAAACTCTGCAGGTACGGAGATGTCGATGAATTTTTGTAATCATTTTCAGATTCTTCGTTTATCAGCAGTACGCTCGATGGGTACTTTTTTGAGTCCACGTTCTCGTTTTTTTCTCCCTCTATTTTCCCCTCCATCTCCTTCATCGTCTTCATCTCATTCTTCATCGTCTTCATCCATGTCTTCAAAATCTCCGAGATCATCCTCAAGCAAGAGAAGATCTTCGTCTTTTAGCGGCAGAAGATCATCTTCTATCATTTCATCCAGTTCATGGGGGTGTAAATCAAGATCATCATGATGCTCTTCCGAACCATCGTTATGATCTTCTATATCGTCCTCTTTGAGTGTTACAGTGGATATGTCTTTTGAGAGAATCGCTTTTTCTCGGATCTTACCGAGATCAAAAATAGCATCTGGACTCATGATAGTATTGAGATCTATCTCTTCGATATGACTTACGTCTTTTTTTTGATCTTTCTTTGACATAGGCGTAAGAAAAAGTGTTAAAGTGAGTCTATCCTCTGTTCATCTTTATGCCCATATTTTTTGCTTTCTCCTGAAGTTCCCTGTGGCGAATGATATATTCGGCACTATTTGGGTCTATGTCGGAAAGAAGCGCTTTTTTTTCTTGTTCAAAACAGAGTTTATTGATATATCCAACAAGTTCTAAAAACTTGAGAGTGATAACATCCTGTGATAGGGTAGTATTTTCCTCTTCAATGTAGAGCTCTATGGCTGAAAAACGATCTGTATCTTCAGAATGTGTGATCTCCTCGTTTTTTCCTTGTATGTCTCGCTTGGAGAACAAATTTTTAATAACGAAAAAAGAGGGAATACAGATTCCATCATCGAGAGTATACTGAAATTTTTCTAAAAACAAGTCAAAAAGTACATAAAGTCGTATATATCCAGCAAGGAGCTCAACACGATCAAATTTATTATGGATATTTACTTCATCGATAATTCGTTTTTCTCGAAAACTTTTGAGTTCTGAGTAGAGCACATCGGTCGAGAGATTCAGTATCTTTCCGATCTCTCGGATATATGCATCTATCTCGATCGGATTTTTGATATGTTTGAGCATTTTTTTCAATTCTTCCCATATCGCCTTTTTTCCTGTCATCTCGGCTATATCATATCTTTTTGCCCCTTCTTTTATATAGAAGGCTATAGGGGTTAGCGCTTTTTTGGTTTCTTCTCGGAAATCTCCACCCGATTTTATGAACTCATCTGGATCTTTGGCATCTGGTAATGAAATAACATATATATCCAAATCTTCGTTGTAGAGATTTTCTAGGCTTTTAAATGTCGCCTCTACTCCTGCCTTGTCCCCATCGAGACAGAGATAGAGTTTTTTCGTGAATCGTTTTATGAGAGTGATATGCTCTTTGGTCAGTGCGGTTCCACTAATCCCCACAGCATTGTAGATGCCTGCTTGGTGGAGTGCAACTGTGTCCATCTGTCCTTCGACTATTATGACACTTTGTTCTTTGGCAATGGTACTCTTGGCGAGATGAAACCCATAAAGAATAGCACTTTTATTGAAAATATCAGAAACGGGGGAGTTTAAATACTTTGGTTCTCATGTCCCCGTTATACGTCCCGTAAAGGCGACTGTATGACCCGCGAAGTTCGCGATAGGGAAGACAATACGGCCATAAAACTTATCACGCCCTGGACTCACAAATATTCAAGAATCGATGATATTTTGTTCGGTAAACCCCTTGTCCTTTAGGCGAGCAAACAATTCACGAGGATTACCAGAATATCCGAGCTTGAATCGATCTATGGTTTCCATAGCAATACCTCGTTTTAATAGGTAGTTGAGCTTCTCAATATTTTCTGCTTTTAGGATCTCTTCGGAGTAAAAATCGGTGGCTATGCGGTGCATGTCATAGATATCACCTGTTTTTTCTCCTCGTTCTTTGTAGTAATCAGTTTTAAGCTCAACACCCGCCTCTTTTGCGAGTGCATGCAGAGCTTCTCCGAACTCCATTTTCTCTATCTCCATCATGAATCTTATCGGACCACCTCCGTGGTGACAAGAGAAACAATAAGCAAGATTTTTGACCGGAGAGATGACAAATGAAGCGGTTTTTTCCGTATGAAAAGGGCAGAGTGCTTTATAGTTTACACCTGCTTTTTTCATCTGCAAATATCGTGAAGCAAGCTCGACGATATTGATTTTGGATTCTACTTCTTGTGAGATGGACATAACCAATTGTTGTGTAATTTTTCGCCATTATACCGATTTCCTAGAAATTCAAAAATATAATTTCATCGCATTCCTTCGCTTGGTGCAATGTCTGGATTTCTGAATCGGAGAGTGCTCGTTTGTAGATGCGGACTTCGTCGAGAGAGCCAGAAAAAAGATTTGTGGTATTTCAAATAGAAAAAATAGAACTATTAAATTTATTAAATAATGGAATTATCATGTTATTTGTCTTTACTCCATCGGTAAAAGCTGAAAAACTCTTCTGTGATACTGATTATTTCACAAAACTCATAAAATTATCACGATTTACTACCTGGAATTCACTTTCTGGATAGACTTCCATAAAACTTTTTGGGGCAGTAACCATTTTATTTCACCATTTAAATTCAAAAGCATGCAGTTTCCCCTCGTATTCTTCGATATAATCAATCTCCGCACCGGTATATACTCTCCAGAAATAATGTGAAAAATATCTTTGGTCATATCCCGAGGCCTTTAAGCGCTCATTTATGAGAAAATTTTCCCAAAGTCACCCTTGATCATTTCTATTTTCTAGATCATTCATATTATCTATAATAACATTGCGTACTCAGAGATCCCAAAAGTATATCTTATCCATTTTACTCACCTCTTTTCGAAGATTTCGACTAAAACCTCCGAGTCTGTGAATGATAAAACTTTGTTCCAGTAAATAAATGTATCTATTAACGGTTTCATTGTTGAGTTCAAGATTTTTTGCGAGTTCATTTATGGACACCTCCTGTCCTATCTGAAAAGCGAGTAATTTTAGTAATTTCAATAATTTGTCCGAGTGCTTTATGTGTTCAAGTTGCAGTATATCTTTGTAGAGATAAGAAGTTGCAAGCTCCTGAAGTTTTTGTTTTTTTGTAACTATATTTTTCTCAAGAAGTACATCCGGATAGCTGCCATATATCAAAAAACTTTCTAGAAATTCTTGTTCCAATTCGAAATCGTTGTACTCTTGTCACAGTTCACCGAAGGAGAATGGGTAGAGTTTATACGAAAAATTTCTTCCCGTAAGTGGTTCTTTAACTTTATTGGATAGGTCAAAACTACTCGATCCAGTGACCAGTATCTTCAACTTTGGAAAATTATCATAGAGAATCTTTAAGTTTACTCCTATGTTTGTAATTCGCTGAGCTTCATCGATAAAAATCATATCATATCCACTCACCAGAGACTCGAGTTTCAGTCTATTTTGACTCGAAAGTATATCATTATATCTGAGTTCATCCCCATTTATCCTGAGTGTTTTCATTCCCAGCTCTCGAATAATCTCATCTGACAAGGTAGTCTTGCCTACTTGCCGGGCTCAGTAGATGATGTTTATTTTTGATTGGTCTTTTCTCAGATCAGAGAGAATTTGATCCCTCAGAAGTCTTTGTGTTTTTGGCATAAATCGTATTTAATAGTAAAAATTTGCGTTAATTTTTACGGTAGTATAGATTATTTAACGATAATTGCAAATTATTTTGTCGCCTTGTACAATGCCTGGATCTCTGAGTCGGAGAGAGCACGAGAGTAGATGCGGAAGAAATCAAG
>CALREC010000054.1 GCA_943355085.1 Candidatus Altimarinota bacterium | reverse complement strand
TGTAAAAACTATATACTGTATATCACACTTATATAGTATATACAGTATATGAATCAATGAATCCTGGAACTTTTGAAGTCAAAACAGTCTGTCTTTAGTGTACGGGATTTGTCTCAGTTTATCAGGCATAGTTCGGATGCGTATCTCCGGAATAGGATCTCGTTTTATGAGAAAAAGTGAATCCTCTATAGTGTCGCTCGTGGAATATACACGACGAGAGAGACGTGTGACCGATTTGAGCTTGCGAATAAGATATACTCTCCGAGTTATATCTCATTTTTTTCCGCGCTCTATCACCACGGGGTTATTTTCCAGTACCAGAGAGATGTTTATATCGCTTATCGGAAAACAGACACGAAAAAACTGCAAGATTTTTCTATTATCCTGAAAACTCTCAAGAGCGATCTTCTCTTTAATCCTGAGTGAATTCTCATACAGGAATTTTATTCCATAGCTACGAAAGAACGGGCATTTCTTGATACTCTTTATCTATTTGGGGAAACCTATTTTGACAATCTGGACTCCATGAATTGGGGATACATACAGAAACTCGTAAAGATATACGATTCTCCGAGATTAGAAAAGCTTGTACAGACCTATATTCCTAAAAAGTAACTGCCATGAATGCTATGATTGCCAGGCTCGATAGCTCTCGACATAAAAGCTATCTTTTGAAAATACTCCTCGATGTATCGAGAGATCCTGTTTTGAGTAAAAATCTCGTATTTAAGGGGTGAACGGCTTTTTTACTCCTCTATGGACTTGATCGATTCTCCACGGATCTGGATTTCGATCTTGTGGATACGAATATCCCTGAAAAAGATATCCTTGATCGGGTTGGAAAGATACTCTCCAAATATGGTGAAGTGAAGGAACTCATCATAAAAAGGTATACTATTTTTGGACTAGTATCGTATGGTGGAATCGATCATAACATCAAGTTTGAGATCAACAGGCGGTGACTCACGGGAGGATATCATACGAAGAGTCTCCTCGGTATCGATTTCCTCGTGATGGATCGCGCGGATATGTGTGCCAACAAATTCCTTGCGCTCCTCGGGAGGAATAAGCTTGCTAACAGGGATATCTATGATGTTCATTTTATCATAGAACAGGGTTTTGAAATTAATAAAGAACGTATAGAACAACAGACTGGGATGAATTTCAGACAATATATAGAAAAGATGATAATCTTCCTTGAATGACTTGGGACAAAATACAATATACTGGATGGGCTGTGACTCGTTTTGGACGATGATCGGAAAAAATGGATCAAGGAACATCTGATAAGAGAGACTATTTTTCTCCTCAGGACATATTTCGAGTAAAAATCTTTTGCTTTTTCTGACATTCTATCTATAATACCCACGTATGCACCTATCTCGACTGTGTTCTTCTGCCGATAGGGGCGATTTTTTGTGTTTTCTTTTAGTTTCCTATTCTCACTGTATTTATGGCAAAAAAACAAGAAATCATTACTTCTTCACAGACGATTACTCCAGAGAGTCTCGGAGCACTGTATGAAGTAAGTGGACGGTATTTTTTTACGGATGATCGTTCTATTTTGGAACTTCCAGAGCTTATAGAGGTTCAGCTCGATAGCTATCATGATTTTTTGAATAATAAACTCAACAAGGCTTTTGAAGAAACATTTCCTATCCAGGATTTTTCTGGAGAAAAAATAGATATCTACTATAAAGGCCTGACTATCGAGGAACCAAAGCTTGGGGTTTCCGATTGTAAGAGAAAAAATCTCAACTATGAAGCTCCGATGAAGGCACGTCTTGAGATGCTCAATAAAGAAACCGGGGAGATCAAGGAGCAAGATGTCTATATGGGTGGAGTTCCTATGATGACCGAACAAGGGACGTTTATCGTCAATGGTATCGAACGAGTTATTATTAATCAGATTATTCGATCCACTGGTATATTTTTTACTCCAGATTCTAAGGCTCCAGGAACTTTTGCTATGAAGGTGATACCTCAAAAGGGAAGTTGGTTCGAGATTGAAATGGAAAAAAAAGGGGCGATCAACGTAAAGATTGATAAAAAACGCAAGATTGCCGTATCTGTAATCCTTCGTGCCTTTGGACTCGAGTCAGACGCCGAGATTATCGCAGCATTTGCTGATAACAAAGAATTTATCTCCAAGCACATAGGTCCGACACTTGAAAAGGATAAAACTAAAACACGAATGGAAGCTCTGTACGCTCTCTATAAACTCCTGCGCCCAGGAGACCTTGGAACAGATGAACGAGTAGAAGAGCTCTTTAAAACAACCTTTTTTGATACCAAAAAATTTGATCTTGGGGCGGTTGCTCGATTAAAAATTCAACGAAAATTGGGTATAGAAACTCAATATGAGGATATAGATGGTAAATTTCTTTCCAAGGAAGATCTTATTGCCGGACTGAGGTATCTTCTCTCTCTCAATGAAGAAATTCCCGGATACACATGGGATGATATAGATCACCTAGAGAATCGTCGTGTCCGTTCTGTTGGAGAGCTGGTCTATGATAAAGTACGTGTGGGGCTTGCTCGAATGGAGAAAATTGCTAAAGATCGCATGACGATCGTCGAGTTGGCAGATGCAACAGCAGGAACTTTTATAAACTCTCGTCCTCTGACTGCGGTCATGAAAGAGTTTTTTGGAACCAGTCAACAGTCACAATTTATGGATCAGTCTAATCCACTTTCTGAATTGACACACAAGCGTCGTATTACCGCTCTTGGAGTTGGAGGTCTGACTCGAGAACGAGCTTGATTTGATGTGCGTGACGTTCATTCGACACAATATTGACGCGTATGTCCTATCAATACTCCAGAAGGACCAAATATTGGTCTCGTACTTCATTTTTCGAGTTATGCTCGAGTAGATAAGCATGGATTTATTATTACGCCATTTCGAAAAATACAGCACGAAGTACCAAATGATGGAAAGTCTGCTATAAATCGAATCACAT
This sequence comes from Candidatus Altimarinota bacterium, assembly GCA_943355085.1. Taxonomy (GTDB): domain Bacteria; phylum Patescibacteriota; class Gracilibacteria; order BD1-5; family UBA2023; genus UBA1545. Next base: position 2,726 of record CALREC010000054.1, on the reverse strand, counting down.
TGGATGAAATTATCGATGCAAAAGGAAATGTGATTATTGGAGAAAAAACATACATTACTGAGGCAGATGCTAAAAAAATTCAAGAACAATATGTCGGAAAGATGCTCGAGGTTCGTGGATTTCTGACGACCGAATATGAGTATGTAGATGCATATCAGGAGAGAAATCTTGTTATTGCCGAAGCAAATTCTGAGTCTGATAAGTACGGAAATTTTACAGAAACCCGTATTGCTGCTCGTAAGAACTCTGAAGCAACTACAGAATATGTTCGTGAGATTACCCATATTGACGTCTCTCCCAAACAGATCATGAGTGAATCAACAGCCCTGATTCCATTTCTTGAGCATGATGATGCCACTCGTGCCGAGATGGGAACAAACATGATGAAACAAGCCGTTCCACTTGTCAGAGCAGAGGCTCCGGTTGTCGGAACTGGAATGGAGCGACTCATCGGTGAGGAATCTGGATATGTGGTAAAATCAGAAGAGGATGGTGAAGTTATAGGTGTCGATGCCAAACATATTTCCGTACTCTACAAGAGTTGAAAAAAAGCACTCTATGAACTTCGAACTTTTGAGCGCTCGAATCATGATATGCTTATACATCAAAAAGCTCGAGTATCTTCTGGGCAAAAAATTACCAAAGGAATGATCTTGGCCGATGGACAATCTATCCAAAATGGAGAACTTGCGATCGGTAAAAATCTTACCGTTGCGTATATGCCATGGGAAGGATATAACTTTGAGGATGCGATTATCATAAACTCGGGCGTTATGCAGAATGATTACTTTACTTCTGTACATATCAATGAATACGTTCTCGATGTTCGAGAAACAAAACTTGGCCCTGAACAAACAACCAACGATATTCCAAATGTTGCCACCAATAAGCTCAAGGATCTTGATGAGAGCGGTATCGTTCGTATCGGTGCCTATGTTATGGGCGGGGACATATTGGTCTGAAAGGTAACTCCGAAAGGTGAGATCGAACTCTCTCCTGAAGAACGACTCCTTCGAGCGATTTTTGGAGATAAATCCAAGGATGTCAAAGATTCATCTCTTGTAATTCCAGCTGGATCAGGAGGAAAGGTTATCTGAACTCATGTACTCAGACGTGAAAATGGAGACAATCTTCCAACATGAGTGTTTGAACAGATTAAGGTATATATTGCTCAAACTCGTAAGATGGAGGTGGGAGATAAAATGGCAGGGCGGCATGGTAATAAAGGTATCGTATCTAGGATTGTACCTCCAGAAGACATGCCATTTATGGAAGACGGAACCCCTGTGGATATCATACTGAATCCACTCGGAGTTATCTCTCGTATGAATATCGGACAGATTCTCGAAACTCACCTCTGAGCTGCAGCACAGAAGCTTGGTATTATGGTTGCCACACCTATCCTCAATGGTATTTCGGTTGATACTATCGGAGATCTGATGGAGACCGCAGGTATGCCACGAGATGGAAAAGTACAACTCTTCGATGGAAAAACAGGAGATGCATTTAAAGAAAAAACGATGGTCGGAGTGAAATATATGTTGAAGCTTCATCATCTCGTAGAAGACAAGATCCATGCGCGAAGTGTCGGACCATACTCTATGGTGACACAACAACCACTCGGAGGTAAGGCACAAAATGGAGGACAACGTCTCGGGGAGATGGAAGTATGGGCACTCGAAGGATACGGCGCTGCCAATATCCTCCAAGAGATGCTCACGATCAAATCTGATGATATCAATGGACGTGCACAATCATACGAAGCAATTGTCAAAGGAAAACGAATCCGCCGACCAAATATTCCAGAGTCATTCAATGTACTTCTTCGAGAGTTGCAAGCTTTGAATCTCAATATAGAACTTCTTGAAAAGGATGAACTCGAAGAACAAGAGGCAATCATGCTCGAACGTTACTCTGAACTCGAAAAACTTGAAGGTCAGTACGATATAGAAATGGATATTGGAGCGATTGAAGAAAAAATCGATGGTGATACCACTCCAGTAAAAATAGAGGAAGATACAGAATAATTGATGATTAATTGTAGGGGCGGATCCATGTGTCCGCCCCCGGAGATGACAAATATGGATTGATTATCAGGATGGACAAAAACAAGGATAAAACGAATATTCGAATAAAAACAAGGATTTATTTTCAGGGCGAACACATAGATTCGCCCCTACGGAAATATTAGGAGAGATACGTAAGTCTATCCATACGGAATAATTATTTTTAATTCTTCATTCTTCATTGCTTATGAATAAATTTATAAAATGTATTTTTCTCCTTTTCTTCTTTGCTTTCATTTCAGTATTCTCTACTTCATTCGATTTCTGAGGAGGTAATGTAGCTAATGCGGAAGGCATACTTGGAGGAATTAGTTCCAAGGATCTTCGAAAGAATGATTCTAATTTTGAAACAACAACTGGGAGTTTTTCATCAATAATAAAAAGAGGACAACTTATGGCTACGATTGACCGTATCATACTCTGACTTACAGGAATTACTTTACTTATATTTATAATAAATCAGATTTTCTTTTATAAAAAACCAGACAGATTTTTTACCATAAAAGATTTCTTCAAGATATTTGGACTGTTTATTCTTATTATCGTAGCATGATTTATTATTGTAACCATTGCTAATATGATAATTATTAGTAGTAGTATGTACATATAAATATAATCATTTTTGCTGGCATGTTACTAACAAAGAGCGAATATCATCCG
>CALREC010000053.1 GCA_943355085.1 Candidatus Altimarinota bacterium | reverse complement strand
ATATAGTTCTGAGTGCGAATACGGTTTTTACCTGGTGAGCAGAAATCTCAGACGAAGTGAGTACCGTAAAGATCAAGCAAAAATTACCAAAAAAGATATTTTGTGGGGTTAATATGAATAATTCAGGGAAAGTTAGTTTTTGATACATTTCTCATTATTTTCTTACCCAGGATTGTTTTAAAGAATCTGACTTTTTGGTATTCTTCAAAACAGAAGCACATAAAATCATAGATTTTCTGGAAGACTTTTTGCGCAAAAATGGTTCGAGTCAATGATTTGAGATTGATTTTCTTGCCGAAGTACCTCGATGACATAGCGTAGGCTTGGCTTGAGTTATTTCTGTGTTGCTTGGATTATTGGATTATCTGATCATAGGGAGAGTGGATCCTAAGACGCTTTCAAAACGAGAAATGTCCATAGATCAGCCTATTTTTGAGGATGTTTACAGACATAGTCTTGATTTGGCTCAACATATATCTCATGGAGACAAAATGGAGTCAAGTATATATACGGTCATGATTCCAGATACCCCATTACCAACGGTATGTTTTTCAGAAAAAAGGTCTTCCCATGATAGAATATCTTCCGATGATTGTGAAGAGTCTATATTGGACGATTCTTTGCATCAAGATAGAACCATCTACAATACGACACTATTAAATTTTTTATGATTCAACAAAGAGTCAACTATTTCGGAAATTCCGATGGATTATGGGTTAATATATACAGGATTGGAATATGTTTTTACAGATACTGAATCCACTCATGAGTGAGTCGAAAAAAATCATAAAAAATTGGAGATGTTTTTACAAGATAGAGTGAGAGTACTGGATATGGATCATCGTAAATCACAGCTACTCAGTCAAATATTGAACTTCAATAAAGAAGACTCATTGCAGCAAGATATTGATAGTAGTAACATAAAAATCCTTGAAAGTTTTCACTCAATCTTTGAGAATCAATATGACAATACTGTTATGAATAATTTCATAAACAACATAAAAAAAATTGGCATGCAGAACCTGTTCCATCAAACAGAAAATAAAATTTTTCTCGCGATCCAGTATTTATTTTATCAATATCGCCAATTTGAAGATGAAGAACTCGGACTCTTGCCATGCAATACGGGGAGTATATGACCGAGTATTTTTATCGTCATGAAACACAGAAAAAGCAGGGAAACGATCCAAAAAGTTCTAGATCATCTAAAAAATAATGGAACGATGACCTCTCTTGAGTATGCATCATGGAGAGACGGTTCTGCCCATGATGGTATCCGAATAGAACAATATATCTCAAAAAAACTGTACTCTGAGTATACACAAGAGGGGAATGTGCAGTTTTGTGACTCATCTGGCATGTCGTACTTTGCGAATTATGATGGAGTTATAGCAAAGGAAAAAGACTCTATTTTACTCGATACAATTGCCTGAAGGATCTATATCCATGGAACCAAGCTTACTTCCAAACAAATTCATTCGCAAAATACCACCATAGACATGCTCAAAATACTGCTCGAAAATATAGGAACAGAAATCTCCAACTCTCGACTCCCAGTATCCACTTATTCTCAGAATAAAAATGAGATTCTTGGAAAAGTAGTCATTCCTATTAAAAAACTTGCCAAAGAATATTTTTGACAGGAGATATCGTTGGTGTGCTCGGGTGGTATTTCTGATTACTATCTTAAACTGGAACACAGCGATGCTGTCCGTATAGGAATTATAAAAAAACTAGGGACCTAGTATATTTCATCCAAAGAGTCAAGTTCTTGTATGATTGCCACCAAAGTAGACTCAAAAAGTTTTTTATAAAAAATCACCCCCTTAGTATTGGTAGTCATGGCAAAATCGCGTATACCAGAGAGATATTTACTGAGCACATGAACAATTTTTGTATATTGATATCCCTTGTCTCTTGATCTGAGCTTGATGAGTATAGCTTCTATCTGACCCAAAACTTCAGTGTTTTCAAATCAGAGTTTTCCGAGTTCGTGAATAAAAACTTTGATCTGACTGAGCTCATCTATTATTTCTTGTATTTTTACATGAAATAATCGTTCCTCAACTATTTTTATGTCATGAGTATTTTGATATGAGATGCTTGTTTCTCTATAGTCTGTCTGAGGAAGGTTTTGTGTAGTTTTAGGGTACGATGTTTCTATAAAATTTCTCATAATAGTAGAAGTAAAAATATAAAAATTCCATCAAATAGGAATAAGGTGGCCAAGTTTATCTAGAAAATCTAAACTGAAAAGTGACAAAATCAAGACAAATTTATATCAAAGCCTGACAATATATAAGGAGACTTCTCATATAAGCTGACAAGCTCTACTCTATTAACTATGCGAGTATATACCGGTAATATGTCAAGAAAATATTGACTTTTATATATTTTCAATAACATACGATGTATTCAAAGTAATAGTGCACACTCTTTTGAATGCTCCTAAGATATAGACTTCTTGGGTGGTAGTGTGTCTATGTATCTTTATCGATGCATCTAAAAACCTACCATGCTTGGCAGGTTTTTTTTATTTTGTTATTTTCTTTTTTATGTCTCAGAAACTTGAACTTCTTTTCCCGGCAGGGAATCTTGAAAAATTGAAATATGCCATCGCTTATTGAGCAGATGCGGTCTATGCATGAGTTCCCATGTTTTCACTTCGAGCTCGTGAAAACCAGTTCACCTGGGAAGATCTTGCAGAGGCAGTTGAGTACTGTCATTCTCGTGGAAAAAAGATTTACTTTACAGCGAATATCTACGCTCATAACATGAAAATTAAGCCATTTATGGCATCTTTTGCGAAGATGCAGGCTATGAAGCCAGATGCGTACATCATGAGCGATCCGGGACTCATAGACCTGGTGCATACTGAGTATCCTGATGTCGAGATTCATCTTTCGGTGCAGGCCAATAATACCAACTGGGCACAAGTAAAGTTTTGGAAAAAGATGGGGATTACTCGAGTGATCCTCTCTCGAGAGCTATCGCTCAAAGAAGTACAAGAAATACACAGAGAATGTCCCGATGTTGAGCTCGAGTTTTTTGTGCATGGAGCCATTTGCATGGCGTACTCTGGACGATGTCTTCTCTCAAATTATTTCTCTCACCGAGACCCCAATCAGGGAACTTGTTCTCATTCGTGTCGTTGGGAATACAAGGTATTTAAACGAGATGTTTCCGATGCCGATCTCTACGATTCTACAGGACGCCCTGAGGAATACATACCGCTCACTGGAGAGTTCTATCTCGAGGAACGAGAACGTCCAGGTGAGATTATGGCAATCGATGAAGATGAATACGGAACGTACATCATGAACTCACGCGATATCTGTCTCCTCTCCTACATGCAGGAGCTCGCTGATGCTTGAGTTGTATCCTTCAAAATTGAGGGACGAAGCAAGACGGTCAATTATATTGCCTGAGTCGGTCGAGCATATCGAGGAGCTCTCGATGCTGTAGAAAATAGTGAGACTTATGATGCCGATGAACTCGGTAAAGAAGTATTTGCGATATCGAACCGTGGTTATACCCCAGGGTTTCTCGTAGGAAATCCAGGGGAGAAATGAATCTGGTTTGAAAAAAATGGCGAGATCAAAGAAGAGGATTATCTCTGAATCATCCGGGAATATAATACTACTCGTCAGATGTGTCGAGTGGAAGTAAAGAATAGATTTGATCTCAATGACCTCGTAAAGATAATCTGACCTGATCGAACATTTGAATTTCGGGTCGAAAAAATTCTCGACCCGAAGGGAGGAAAAAAAGACTCGGCTCATGGAGGAAACTTTGATATCTGGATGAACTGTCCGGAAGATCCAGGAGATTTTTCATTAGTCAGAAGGAAAGCCATTTGAACGTAAAAGGAAAAATCAATAAAGAAACTCCGATCCCCGAGTTCTTCTTATTTTCCCTTGCTAAATTGTACTTTTACCATATCATACAGCCCTTGATATTCATTAAATAATTTTTCATGCTTTTTTCTGATCTTCCTATTATAGAACCAATTCTTCGTGCTATAAGTGATGAGGGGTACACAACACCAACTCCTATACAGTCAGCTGCGATTCCAACTATCCTGAAGGGGCGTGATTTTCTTGGCTGTGCGCAGACAGGAACTGGTAAAACTGCCGCATTTGCCATACCCATACTTCAGCTTCTTTATGCCAAAAAAGATCCACTCAAGGGGAAAAGAAAAATAAAAACCCTCATTGTCACACCTACTCGAGAACTTGCAATCCAGATAGAGGAAAGCTTTAAGGCGTATGGGCGATATACTGGTCTACACCAGGCTGTAGTTTTCGGTGGAGTAAAGCAAGGCAATCAGGTTGAGAGGCTCAGACAAGGAGTAGATATACTGATTGCCACACCTGGTCGTCTTCTGGATCTCATGGGCCAGGGATATATATCGCTTGCAGATATCGATATATTTGTTCTCGATGAAGCCGATCGTATGCTCGATATGGGATTTATCAATGACATCAAAAAACTTCTGAAAGTTATCCCGGTTAAGCGACAAACATTGTTTTTCTCCGCTACCATGGCACCAGAGATTATGACTCTTGCAGGAACCATTCTTCGAAATCCTGAAAAAGTGGAGATTACTCCGGTTTCGACGACTGCTGAAACAATCACTCAGTGGGTCTACCATATCGATAAGTGAAGTAAAAATAGCCTCATAGTCCACTTGCTGGAAGATCCCAAGATACGCAATGTACTGGTATTTACTCGTACGAAACACGGTGCAGACAAGGTGGTAAAATTTCTTGTTGGACGCGGAATCGTTGCTGAGGCGATTCATGGGAATAAATCACAAAACAATAGACAGCGTGCACTCTCGAATTTCAAAGAACAAACGACGCGTGTGCTTGTAGCAACCGATATTGCATCCCGCTGAATCGACATAGATGAACTTGAATATATGATCAATTATGATATCCCAAATATTTCAGAAACCTACGTTCACCGAATCGGTCGTACTGGTCGTGCTGGAGCAAGAGGAACAGCTATTTCTTTCTGTGACAATGACGACGTAGCACATCTTCGGGATATCGAGAAACTTATATCTCAGAAGATCCCTGTCGTTGAGGATCATCCATTTCCGAGGACCAATGTTACGCCATCCAATAGAGAATTAGCTGTTGCTGCCAAAGTTGCAGGGGGTGGTCGAGGTCGGTGAAGCAGCGATCCGAGATTTACCAAGTCCCCAAGAGAAGATCGATTTTCTTCTCCGAGAGGGGAGGGGCACTCTCACCAAAAGCCACGTACGAGCGAACGGACCCATGGGGCTGATAAAACTTCTACACCCAGGTCTACTCCTGGTGGGAGCTATGCTCGACCATCTACGCCTGGAAATCGTCCATCGGGCCCAAAAGGTGAGCAAGTCAAAAAAGGGTACTACGGCGGAAGATAATAGGCAAATCCCATATTTTTGTAGTCCAGAGACACCCAAGAAGATTGAGACCAGTCTCTCCCAGATTCAGAAATCCAGACACTGTATAATGCCACGAAATAAAATAAGAGAAAATAACATAAAAAATTCAGTACGCGTAGAGAACATAATTCGTATGTCTACTTTTTTCCACTCGTCACAAAACAGCCTCATCCTTCTTGCTTGATTATATCAACACACATCTCATAAACTGGGATGTTTTTCATATCTTTGGCGATGGAACGGAGTCTATTGATAGCGGTTATGTATTTCAGGGAAACGAGTTTCCCGAGTACATCACGCCTGAGTATCTTGCTCGAGCGTTTGAGAAACTTCTCGACCAAGTATTGATCTATACCATTTTCTGTATCTCTGAGCAGGAGAGTGTCGAGCAGTGCTA
>CALREC010000052.1 GCA_943355085.1 Candidatus Altimarinota bacterium | reverse complement strand
AGATTATGAATAGTATTGGAGTCTACAGAGATTTTTTTTATTTGCAAATTTAGTCATTCATTTTCTTGGGTCTATGAGTAATCGTCTTCTTTCTGTTTTGATTATCATCGGAGTATTTTTGGGATTATACGGAGTCTATTATTATTTTTTCGCCCTGAGTACCTGAAACATCACGCTTGTTATCAATGGAAGTGGTACTACCACAGTGGTGCTCACATCAGAATTTGGGAATCGATACGATCGCGAGTGCGAGAAGCAGTGTAGTATAGAATCCATTCCGGCAGTTACATATACACTCTCGATTACAGAGCAAAACTTCATTCCCTTTACAAAAACCATCATACTCGGTCGAGGTGAAACCAAACAAGTAGTTATAGCTCTCGAACGGGAGGCTATACTTTCTGAGCAAACCAAGAAAAAAGAAGAAACTATCACAACTATTAAGCTGAAAAAAGACATACAAGACTCTCTCGAAACCACCTCGGGTTCGGTTATAATCTGATACAGAAAAAATGCCCTCTACTACGCACTTCCAAATGATGATACATGGAATATTTTCATAAAAAAAATATGAGAGGAGACCAGGAAATTATTTTCCATTCCAAATGGCACACTCTCGCCTAGCAGTCTCGATATCTACGAAGAACATATAGCTCTTACAAATGAAACAAATATAGCTTTTTATTCTCTTGAAAGTGGAACCGAGAGTACTTTTAAATGATACACAGATATCCTTTCCGTCAAAGACACACTGAGTGATGATAGCAAGATTATTACCACTCCTCAATGAGTTTTTCTGTATGACATTAAAGATCAAACGGGTCGAGAAAATCCGCTCTACGATGACATCATACAGCTTGAGACGGGAGAAATCGTTGCACTCATCAAAAAAACCAGCAAAGACAAGCAAGGCCTGCTCTCCCTGGAATATACATGAGAGGATTATGTCCTCTTGATCTGAAAAGATACCAGAGAAAGAAGAACACTTTTCAAAACTCCTAAAAATGGCAAGATTCTTCGATATATCGATGAAAAAATTCTCTTCACAGATGAAGAAGGAGGTGTATTTGTTGTAGAAAATATGAAGTAACTATATCTTCATAAATAACAATGGAACCGTCACAAGTTTCATGCTTGTATTTTCCGAAGTCAATCGAAAACTCGAATCTATGGAAAAATCGGAAATCTTTGAAATGGCCAAAGAAAATATCTCACGCATTTTTTCCCCGGTTCGTGGGAGAAATGGTGCCACGAGGATATTTATATGATAGAGAATCTCGACGAGATTCAAGAGCACATCTCGAAGTTTTTCTGGATCATCCTTGATGGTCCAAGGTTTTTCGTCATCGAAATACTTATTAGCAAGGTCTATAAGTGTGCTCACAGCAGCATATCCAGACCTAAGATCAAATGCCTCAAGTGATTCGATATAGAGACCATATGCCGAAACAATAACTCCATCTATTACTGAGTCGAGAACAAAACCACTCATGCTCGCCCCTTCTGGGTAGTACTTGCAAAAAAGTGTACTCGTACGATTCGCGATATTACCAAGACCATTCACGAGACCACTATTGTAGTGGTTATGATATGCTGTTGCGGTATAATCAATATCATCCCCCACTCCCCCACCTCAAACAGTCATAAAGTAGCGCAGTGCGTCAGATCCATATACACTCATAACATCTTCTGGCACTACAACATTTCCGAGAGATTTACTCATCTTTTCTCCTGCGGATGTGACAAATCCATGAACGAGGATATTTTTGGAAGTCTCCATATCGGCCGACAAAAGCATCGCCATATAGATAATGGCATGAAAACGAGAAATATCTTTTCCGATAACGTGCAGATATGTCGGATAATATGTTTTAAACTTCTCTTGATCGAACGAATATCAAATTCCTGACAAATAATTTGTAAGGGCATCACACCATACATACATTACCTGAGTTTCATCTCCAGGGACGGGAATACCCCAGGGCATCTTATCAACACTTCGAGAAAAACTTACATCATTGAGTCACTCAGAAAGAAAAGAAAGGATCTCATTTTTACGGAAATCTGGAGTAATCTTGATCGTATCGCTTGAAATAAGATCGGTCAGCTGTTTTTCGTACTTGGAAAGCGCAAAAAAATAATTCTCCTCCTCGAGAAGTGTTGGTTTCTTGTGATGAATCAGACACTCCCCCTTTTCATCGAGATCTTTCTCCGGCATAAATACTTCACACCCCTCACAATAGAGTCAGGAATATTGTTTTTTGTAGATATCCCCTTTTGCCGCGAGTTTCTGCCAGATCAACTGTGCCGTAGGCCAGTGTCGAACCTTATCTGTTGTACGAATAAAGTCATCTGGGATTACGGAAAGTGCATCTTCCAGTGTGGTAAAAAGCACAACATTCTCATTGAGCATTTCGAGAGTAGGTTTTCCAAGCTCTTGAGCTTTGTTATGTATCTTCGATCCATGTTCATCTGCACCAGTGAGAAAAAAAACATCATTCCCACGGGCTCTATTATAACGAGCAAGTACATCGGCAATTATAAACTCCATAGCATGCCCCATATGTGGTCCTGCATTCATATAAGGGATAGCTGTAGCGATGAGACGATGTTGCATGAAAAGAAATATTATGAGTACTGAAGTTTTGCCGCATCCAATTTAGCCTCCACATGGGTTTTGATCTGGCGTTGTGTTTCAAGATGAGCACGAAGGTCATTAAATCGACTTAAATTGAATCCTTTTTGCATTCTTTCTTGATGATTGAACTCGATTTCTTTCTCAAGACGTGCAATGTTTCGAGTAAGTAAAATAAGCTTTTGAATTTCAGCATCAATGCGTTCATTTCGTGCAATAGCAAGATTTTTTGTCTTGCTTGCAATTGGGCCTAAGTAATCATTATCTATCGGTTTATTCTTAAAGCGTAAAATACTGTCAACCAGAGAGCCCACTTTTGTTCCTATAGTGTGAGCCATAGTAGATGTACGAGATACTGCTGAAACAAGATGCTGACGAGGAGATGGTTTACTTGGTGTAGCTTTTGGGGCATGTGATGCAATCTGTGTTTTCTTCAAAACTGATACCTTATCATTTTTTTTCGAATATGCTGCTATATCTATACCATTGAAATCATCTAAAAACAAAGGTCTTGCGGCTTGCAACCACTTCGATGATCCATCGGATTGAGTAGACCAGTATTGTGGCACCACCTTTCAGGCACTACTTGAGGCCCCAATGGTAGGAATTCTACCATCTTCGGTGATCGGACCAGTAACCACTACGACATGGTGTGGTCATTTTTTTGGTTGAGAGAAAAGCAAATCCCCTGCCTTTACTTCATCTAATAAGATAGGTTTCGAATAATCTCGTAAATCATGACTACTCATAGCATGTTTTACATTTATGCCCTTATACGTTATATTATTAATACCAAACTCTTTAGCAGCTTGCTCCAGGGCTCGAGTAACCATTCATGAACAATCAAGCCGAGAAGCACTCTTCCCTCCCCACTTATAACGAGTGCCCTTTGTATTGGTAACACCTGCTAAAAACAGATCAGCTGATATTCGGAAATTTTCTATAGGCACAGATAACTTACTCCGCTCCAATGAATCTAATGAATCCAGTGTTGTAGAAGTTTTGAGCTCCAAAGATGAAGAAGGAGCTTTAGGAGATGATGAGAGAGGAGATGGCAGATGCTTTCTGAAAGAAAGATGATCAGATGTTTTTAGATCGAGAGAAGCGAGCAACACCGGATCATTCGATTGTTGCAGAGAAGTCGTGTTTTCTCGAAGTACTACACTCTCTGATATATTTTTATCAGCATGAGGGACGGTAGGTGCAGCAGCAGCACTCGAAGCAACAGCAAGTCCAAGTATTGATGCCACCTTTCCTGCATACGATCCAACTTTCTCAAAAATGGATTTTGATCTATGAGAAGATACGAGCGTATCTTTTTTTGTTTCAAAAGATTTTATTTTTGAAAAGAAGGACATATGTGAGAAAAGTTAGAGAAATCAAATATATTTACGAGAGCATAAGCTGAGCATGGATTTACTAATTTTTCTTTCCGGAAATATCATACAATAAAGGTGCAGCAATTGCTACGGATGAGTAAGTTCCGACAATTGTCCCAAATATGAGAGCGAGTATAAATCCATTAATCGCTTCTGGTCCAAAAAAGAACATTGCCACAAGTACGATAAATACAGTAAATGAAGTATATAAGGAACGTGTCATCGTCTCATTTACTGAGTTATTGATAATAACCCCGAAATCCTTCTTCTTATTCTCTGGAAGACGAAGATTGGAACGAATACGATCCATGACAACAATAGTATCATTGATAGAGTATCCAAGAACCGTGAGCATAGCGGTGATAAAAAACGTATCTATTTTATATTCAGGAAAAAAATAAGACGCGATAATATAGAGTCAAAATGCTACAATCACGTCATGCGCGAGCGATACGGCCGTCACAGATGCAAAAGAAAAACTGGTAAATCCTTCAATAGAACCACGGAATGCGTAAGCAATATAGAGAGAGATGGATATGATGACCAGTGCCAGTGTTATATATGCTGTTCGTTTGATATAATCTCAGAATGATTCTCCAACATTTATATACCGAGACATGGTGACTTTTGCAGTATCAAGACTCGAGAGCCTAGTAGTGATATCCTCTTTAAATTTTGTTTTGAGTCATTCAAACTCAACATCAGAGATGCCCGAGAGTTTTGAAAAACCAGCCTCCACAATAAATTTATCTTCCCCTGATATTTTATATATATGGGTATTATTAATGACTTCTGTATTGTTATAAACAATATTCTTTTTTACCTCATCTACAAAAGTTTTTACCGTATCAATATTCATCTGACCTCCACTATAGTCATATTCTGCCTGAACACCACCCGTCATATCAATTCCCAAATTAAGAGGAATAGTAAGATATGCAGCGATTGAGACAATCACCAAGGATGCAGCAAATCCATAATACATAAAACGACTCTTGATAAAATCAATTTTCATAAGAAAAAAATGAGGAAGTATAAGTAAAAACCTTTTCAGGAACGATCAATTTATAAGGCGAAAGGGCAAAAAGTCAAAAGAAAAGTAGGAAAATTTTTGTGATTTTAGAAAAAATACGGTATAATCATTTTAACACTACCTGAATTACTTAAAAAACTCCTCATAGGAATTATACTTTTATTCTATGCAATATAAAATCCCCGTACAGATTGAAAACGAAGATAAGATATTTTTAAATCTAAGTTTACGTCAATTAACCATAATAATGGTGGGTGGCGGTTTTGGCTATACTACATTTACTTCTCTTGCCCCAAATGTTGGGACTGACATAGCGCTATTTCCTGCTATTATCATAACAGGTTTGGCGATCGTTATGGCACTTTTCCGTCATACTGAGATGACGTTTATACCTTTTATCTTAAATCTAGTACGTCTCAATCTCAACGTCGGAAACCGCGTATGGTCGAAATGAGTCGATAGCTATGATTCTCTGGAAGTTGGCTATATCCGGGCACTCAATGAAATTACATCCAATGGACAGAGAAAGAATAGTCATGAAACTTTTGAAAGTCTGGAAGAGCGTCTTGGAAAATTGTAATACCTTACCATAAATATCTATGTCCGATAAAACGACTGCTTCTGTCAAAGTAGCCAAAAATCCAGCGAAAGACTCGACCACACAACGATATCTTCCCTTCTCGGAGATACGAGATAATTGTATGATCATGAAAGATGGATCGTCTCGCATGGTCCTCAAGGTACATGCGGTAAATTTCAACCTCAAAAGCGATGAAGAACAAGATGCTCTTATTATCGGATATCAGCGGT
>CALREC010000051.1 GCA_943355085.1 Candidatus Altimarinota bacterium | reverse complement strand
ATAGATATTTTAAAGAAATCAGATATTTTAAAGCAATAACTTTATGAATATGAAAAATCAATTTTATGGACTGAGTGAAGAAAATAAGGCGCGTGCCTTGCTCTCTTTCCAGAAAGAACTCATTTGGATGAATTGTCTTGAGATAAAGTTGCAAGAAGGGAGTATTACTGACAGTAAAATTACTGAGAGTTATATCCAATGAATTGAGTCCGGAAATATTGATGCAAATAAAGTTTCACAGGCATTATACATACAAGACTGTTATTCCTTATTGCAATTATTGATTCAGGGAAGAAGGGCAATAGTTTTAGACCAGGAAGACATATTAGAGAGATATGGTGGTTATATGGATTGTCTCGAAAAGACAGATGCTATTTATGATGCATATTCATATCTCATAAATACAATGAAATGAGAGACTGTAGAGAATACGTGAAAAGAAATAACTTCTGATAATGTCCAACATATTTTATCAGTAAACAAACTGTCGCCAAAAAAATAATATATATTTCATGAATCCTTCAAAATATCCACCGCATATAACATAGTGAGGGGGTATTTTGTATATTATTAAAGCATATTTCCTATGTTCTCTCAGATAATATAAGCTTCTTTTAATATCTATTTGGCTATATAACATAAGATCTCGAGGGAGATATCTGATGTTATATTCTGTAAAATAGTTGCTCCTACAATTTAAAAACAAAAGATTTGTCTTTTCCCGATTTTCCATATAATCAAGCCACTTTTATTCATTATAATTAAACTTTATGCAAAGTAGTTCCAAAAAGCTCAATGCTTACACCGTAGAATTGACCATTAAAGAAAGTTCCAAAGAATTTGACAAAACTCGCTTGGAAACGATCGAAAATATTCGAAATAATGCGACTATCAAGGGATTTCGTAAAGGAGCTCATATTCCAGAAGAGGTTATCGTAAAGGAATACGGAGAAGAGATGATTCGAGAACGAACAGTAAATACTCTTCTCGATAAGATTTATCAAAAAGCTCTTCAAAAAGAGGGGATTATACCTGTATCTGCAGGTGCTGTAAAGTCGGTTGTTTCAGAATCTCCACTAGAAGTAATCCTTGATGTAGAAATTCTTCCAGAAGCTAGTATCGACGAAGCCAAGATGAAGAAGATATCTCTCAAAAAAACTGAAGTGCAGGTTGAAGAGGATGAAGTGACATCCACTATTGCCGAGATCGAGAAACGATTTACACACTTTCACGATGCCGGGGGTCATAGTGAAGATGGATTCGACGCATCAACAGTGGCGATTGAAAAATGAGACCGCGTGACGATTGATACACAATGATTTGATAAGCAGGGGGGGACAGCTATTGCCGAGACAAAAGTAGCTGCATTTCCACTCGTCATCGGTTCTGGGTCATTTATCCCAGGATTTGAAGATAAGATGCTTGGAAAAAAGGCCGGAGAAGTGGTGGAATTTGAAATTACATTTCCAGCTGACTATCATTCTGAAGAATTCAAGTCTCGTAAAGTATTCTTTATGACGACAGTATTTCGAATCGAAAAAGCTCATGGACCAGAATGGACTCCAGAGTTCATCGAGAAACTTCGTGGTGTAATGACTGATTTTGAAGGTTTTAAAGAAGTACTCCGAAAAGAGATCCTTGCAGAAAAAGAATACCAAGCACGAGCGAAGGATGAGCATAATCTTTTGACTGAACTTTTGGCTATCACTGAGCTCGAAGTAGGGCCATCACTAATCCAGAGCGAGATGGATCGGGTTTTTTCTGAGCAGAAAAGTAATATAGAATCTCAGGGGTACACTATGAAGGATTACCTTTCTCATGCGAAAAAAGATGAAGAAACTTACAAAGAAGAGATAGTCCGTCCAGAAGCACTTCGTCGTGCGAAAGCGGAACTCATCCTGAAACGTGTTCGTGAAATGCTCTCTATCGAATGCAGCGAAGAGGAAGTGAAAGAGGAAGTAGAAAAAGTTATCGCTGCATATTCAAGTGATAAAGTGGTAGACCGACTCCGAGCAAAACTTATTCCTGGTGATGATTACTATGAGGATATCAAAAATCGGGTGACGTACAGGAAAGTAGTGGACTCGTTTTTTGCTTAATTAAAAATCTATAATACAAAATGATCAACGCACTCATCACAAAAATATTCGGTGATCCATCGGAAAAACGGGTTAAACAATACACTCGAGATCTTGAAGAGATCAAGCTCATGGAAGCAAAGCTTGAGAAAGAGCTTATTTCTGTCGAACTCGTTCAAGCAAAGACTCACGATTTTATGGTGAGATTTGAAGGACTCGATTACAGAAAAGACGAAGATTATCAGCAGATCCGATCCATACTCAACGATATCAAGTATGAAGCATTTGCAACGCATAGGATTGCTTGTCGACTCATTTGTGGTCAGACTTTCGAGCTTTCGGAGGGTTATGGTATCGAGTGGAATATGGTTCCGTACGATGTTCAACTTGTAGGTGCTCTCGCGCTTCATGATGGTTCTATTTCTGAGATGAGAACGGGAGAGGGGAAGACCCTGGTTGCCACGATTGCTGCGTACCTCAATGCGCTGGCAGGACTTCCGGTCCATGTAGTGACTGTAAATGACTATCTTGCGAAACGAGATGCGAGCGAAATGGGTATTATTTATAAAACACTCTGACTTACCGTAGGTGTTATCGTACATAACCAGAATGCAATAGAAAAACAGGCCATGTATCGCAGTAATGTGGTCTATGCAACAAATAATGAACTTGGATTTGACTATCTGCGAGATAATATGGCTCCAACAATTGAGCGTCGTGCGATGAGTCCATTGTTTTTTGCCATTATCGATGAGGTCGATTCTATACTGGTAGATGAAGCTCGTACACCTCTTATCATCTCTGCTCCAGATAGTGAGCCTACCAGCAAATATATGAAATTTGCCCAGATTGCTAAAAAGCTTGAAAATCTGAAACATTATAAGATTGATGAGAAGATGAAAACAGCAAGTTTAACGGAAGAGGGAATTGTAGAGATTGAGCGGATTCTTGGTATCGAAAACATATATGTTTCCGCCCATTATAACGATCTTCATCATGTTGAAAATGCTCTAAAGGCCGAGACGGTATATAAAAAAGATGTAGATTACTTGAATCGAAATGATGAGATCTTGATAATCGATGAGCATACCGGACGAGTGCTTTCCGGACGAAGATATTCAGATGGACTTCATCAGGCTATAGAGGCGAAAGAGGGGGCGACGATTCAGCAAGAATCTCGAACTCTTGCATCCATAACATTCCAGAACTACTTTCGTCTGTATCGAAAACTCGCGGGTATGACAGGAACTGCAAAAACAGAAGAAGAAGAGTTTTATAAGATTTATAGACTTGAGGTTCTCCCGATTCCAACGAATAGACCTATGATCCGAGATGATCGATCGGATCTCCTGTTTAAGAACGAGATAGGAAAGTTTGCCTATGTGGTCAAGCTTATTAAGGCATTTCATGAAGCTGGACAACCTGTTTTAGTCTGAACGGTTTCGGTAGTAAAATCTGAATATCTGGGTGATCTTTTGACAAAAGAGGGTATTCCACATAAGGTTCTCAACGCAAAACAAGATGCCAATGAGGCTGAGATTATCGGGGCTGCTGGGCAGTTTGGTGCAGTAACTATTGCAACCAATATGGCTGGACGAGGAACTGATATCAAGATAGCTGAAAATGTCCGAAATCTTTCCGGTACAATAACAGTCGAATGACAAACATATAAACTCGGCGGACTCGCAGTTGTTGGAACGGAAAAACATGAAACTCGCCGAATCGATAACCAGCTTCGTGGTCGTTCTGGTCGTCAGGGTGATCCAGGTCTGTCTCAATTTATGGTCAGCCCACAGGATGACATCATGCGTATATTTGGAGGAGACAAGCTTTTTTCTATTTTCAATGCGCCTATGTTTGCATCGATTCCAGATCACGAACCACTCATACAATCTGCGATGCTTACAAAACGTATTGATGGTGTTCAAAAACAAGTGGAAGGTCGAAATTTTGATGTGAGAAAACATATTCTTGAGTATGATGACGTACTCAATCAACATCGTCTCGTCATTTATGGACGACGTAATAAGATCTTGGAACAGGGTGATATACATGAGGATATTATTGTTATGGTACGGTCTCAGATAGAGTCTTTTGTTGATGGTGTTTTGTATTCTGATGACAAATATGAATGGGATTTTGATCATCTCATATCTGAAACCAACGCTTTTGCTGGAAAGAAAATACTTCGAACCGAGCATATCACCGATGGAGAAGATAAAGAAGCGATCAAAGATATGGTAGCAAATCAGTTTATTGCGAGTATTGAAGCTACTCGTATGAGTGGAAAAATAGAAGATTTTGCTGATTTTGAAAGAAGACTCACACTTCAGTCTATCGACGAACTATGGATGCAACATATCGATGCAATGGCACACTTAAGAGAAGAGGTGGCCTTTGAGTGATATGCTCAAAAAAATCCACTGATTGTTTACAAAGAGCGTGCATTTGATAAATTTGTTGCACTTCTCGGTGAGATCGGATTCAAGGTAACTAAGGGGCTTTTGACCGCTTCTCCTCGAGAACAGATCGAACAGATTGAGCTGGATGAAAATATGCTCCAGGCACTTCTTGCAACCGATGATAGTGAGCTAAAAAATCTCAATGTTAATAATCTTCTTTCCGAGGCGATGGTGCAGAAATTTGGAGCTCCATGACACCAGGAAGAATGAGTTCGTGTATTTCGAGCAGAAACTGCAGAGACGAAGCATGCTTCATCTCTGCCAGCTGAGTATAAAAATATAGGACGTAATGACCAGTGTCCATGTGGAAGTTCTAAAAAATTTAAACAGTGTCATGGAAGGTAATTTCTCACAAAAATTTCTTTTGACAAATCCGTTATCTTTATATAATCAGGTGTAAGTAAGGTTTTCAATAAATTTACTTTTTATGATTAAAGTCAAGTACGCAAGTACGCAAGTACCGGAAGTATGTGCAAGTACGCAAGTACGCAAGTACGCAAGTACGCAAGTACGCAAGTACGCAAGTACGCAAGTACGCAAGTACGCAAGGCTAGCGAACTCTTTTTTCACATTCCCAAAAATCCTCCTTGTCCGGAGGATTTTTTGCTGTTTACATCATGACCGTAGGGGGCGGACCTGCGTGTCCGCCCTATCAAATTAATCCGAATAACCCGGGCGGATACATCAATTAATCAGGGCGGATACATCAATTAATCAGGGCGGATACATAGATCCGCCCCTACAACATATATTTCTTATCTCACTTACTTCTCCCCCCCATGAAACAGACAAAAACAGGTACTACTAGCACTACCACCACTACTACGAGTACAACTACCAGAGACTATCAAGGTTTTACATTGATCGAACTCATAGTCGTCATAACCATACTCACCATACTCTGAACCAGAGGCTTTATCTCCATGAATGGATACTTTGCCAGTGCCCGAGACTCAGCTCGTCTCACCGATCTCAATAACATGTATTCACAACTCAATCTCACCCAAGGAATGGACGGACAACTCCCATCTCCCGACAACTCCATAGACATCACCGCCTCCGGAACACTCATAGCCTCCCAGTGATACGCCTGATCCTCTGTCCTTCAGTCTATCAAGTTCGAGAAAGGATGAAAAGATCCCTCAGATGATACCTACTACACCTACGTCATAGACAAGAAGAAAATCAAAGCCCAACTCCTTGCCTTCTTCGAAGAGTACGATACCAAGAAACTCGGATACTCTAGAGAGTCTTCATCCCTCACCCTTTCCACCTCACCCCCAACCCCTCTCCTAGTAGGAGAAGGGAGTGAAAGTATTCTCCCTCTCCCTCTTG
>CALREC010000050.1 GCA_943355085.1 Candidatus Altimarinota bacterium | reverse complement strand
TTTTTTGTCATTTGTAGAATTCCAACATCTTCCAATTTTCATTCTCTCAATCTTTTGAGTCTTATTCTTTGTTCTTGTGTAAGCGTTTCACTATGCAGTGTAACAAGAAGTTTTTTTGCTTCTTGTTGTATTTCTCCAATTTGATCTTTATATATTTTTTCTACCGTTTCACCTCAAAATATGCCAACAAGCTTATCTACTCATTTTCAGATGAGATCAGTATTCCCTTTATAGGATTTGTTTATCAAATTCGCTTTTTCTTCAAGCGAAAAGATATTTGATTCGAGAGATCATGACATATTTTTCAAATAAGGTATTATTTGTAGTTCAATATATCATATATTTTAAATTTTAGCAAAAAATGGAGATAGAAGAAATATTCTATAATTAAAGCGACCACTTATTACGGAAAATAGAGTAAACTGCATGTACCAACAAACATTTACGTTAATTCACGAGACATATTTGATTTCTCATGATAAGTGTTTTTTTGTAAGATCAATTTTCATAATTTTGCATATTTATAATAAGATTTGTCTTCGAATCGTTTTAGTATAATATATTTCTTGTAGTAAGAAAATTCAGTATTATTTTAGGCTTTACTCACTAACCGCTTTCTCTATGACAGAAAACATTCTGTTTGCTGTTCCACAACATAAAGTCAAGTTTTATCTGCGATTTTTTAAATGGCTTTTTGTATCAGTTATTCTCTGTGCTATAGCATGGATCATGCCGGATTATCAGTGGATATTTTTTACTTGTGGTGTACTTGTTTTTTTGTGTGGGTATTATGAGGAAAACAAACGTTTCAAGAATTCTATTCTCGAGATAACCGATAAGCGCGCTTTGCTTCGTGTGAAAAAATGACTGTTTCGATCTTTTGAGGTAGGCCTCCATTATGAGCAGATAATAAACTGTTCGTATATCAAGAAAAATATCCTCCATAGTCTTACGAATTCCGGCACTCTTTATATACGAGCGAGCGAAAAACCAGAAGGGCAGATTATCGCAGATTTTGTGCCAAATGTGGAAAAAGTAGCAAGAGATATTAATCATCTGATTATTCTCTCTCCTCTAGAAAGACAACAATTTATGCAAGAGAGGGGCGGTGGGCAGGTTCAGAAAAATACTGAGAGTCCCGAAAAGGTTCTCCAGAATATTCCGGGAATTCTTGGAGTAAAACTTCTTACCAATGATCTCAAAAAGTTTATATTTCTCCATGAAGAAGATCGAAATCATGGGGTATTTGAAGCCCTCCGAAAAAAGTACACGTATGTAGTACTTCATGGTGATGGGTTTCTTCTGCCGGATAATTCTATTGTCCACAAGGCAGAGAGGAAAGTTATTTTCCCACCCGTTCCATTTCATGAACTCTCTCATGTCAATGCTATTTCAGGCAGCCCCAGTATCTGAGTTCATCAGAAGCTCCTCGAGCTTTTTCCCGATGCGACTCCTCGCGATGCGACGATACTTGTAGGTGTGGATGAGTAATTATCTATAATCACATTATTGATAGAGAGGTGTATTTTTAACTCTCCCTTCCGAGGGGTGTACGGTTATCATTGTTGCTCACAGACTTCAGACCGTGAAACAGGTAGATACTATCTTTTACATAGAAAATGGACAAATCCTTGAACAAGGGGATCCTATGAAGAACTCGTATCAAGAGAAGAGAATTACAAGAATCTGCTTGAGTTGCAGAGTGAATTTTAGGGAATTTTTTACTTTTTATCTGTATGCACAAATTCTTCAAAAAAGAATCTATAAAAATCATTATTGCTTCCCTGAAAAAAGGAAAAGTTGTTTTCTTTCTCGGGCTTTTTGCTTCGGCTTTTGCTGCTCTTACTTCGATTGCACTCCCTTATCTCGCCAAGCTCGAGCTCGACCAACTTGTGGATAAAAAATCGACGATTCTTTTTGGTGTCGATCTTTCCCCTTTTTCACTCTTCCTCACCATACTCGCCGTGATATTTCTCTTATCCTTTCTCGATCAACTTATAGGTGATATTATTCGATGGTTTCTTGAGGAGCGCGAAGAGATTTTTACCCACGAGACACAGCTCTTTTTTCTGCATCGTATGTCTCATATGGAGGTCGGGCTTTCGCTTTCTCAGAGCTTCCAGAACATACTCCGATTCGTTTCTGATAAACTCGAAAATATCCTAAAGATCATTCTGAGTATTCCAAAATGAGTGATCAGTATGATAATACAATTTATCGGTATGAGTTCCATACTCCTCTCGATTGACTGGAGGATATTCATTGTGGTATTTGGTGGTTGAATGATCACGTATATATTTGAGAGCATACGACACCAGATAAACACTCAGAAGATAAATGATCCTGAACTCAAAAATATCGGACATATTACTTGGTCTATTCCTTGGGAGCTTCAGAAAAGTCTCGCTGAACTTTCTCGCAATGGAGGTATCCAGAAGATGCTCGGATCTTTTACGAGTGCGATATATAAAAAGCAGAATCTCATACGAGTCTATCAGAAAAAAGATATTAAGACGAAAAT
The DNA here is from genome assembly GCA_943355085.1 of Candidatus Altimarinota bacterium. Lineage (GTDB taxonomy): Bacteria > Patescibacteriota > Gracilibacteria > BD1-5 > UBA2023 > UBA1545. Next base: position 3,494 of record CALREC010000050.1, on the reverse strand, counting down.
ATGGATTTTTATATCCTCCAATTGTGTGGATTTTATCGTCAAAGTTGGGGTTGCTTATACGGTATTTCAAGGCACGCAATCGGTTGGAGTCATGACTATGGCCGTACTCTATATATCGAAACTTTCGACCCTCTTTCGCGACAGCTCCAAGCTATATTTTGACTTCCAAACCATCCAGTTTGACCTCCGACTGTTTGATGAATTTCTCTCGCTCATCAAACCAGCTGGAGATAAAAAAGGCGTGATCGTGAAAAAGGAAATCGTATTTGAGTGAGTATCTTTCGAATATCCAAATACCAGAGCTATGGAGAGTAGTTTTTATGATGTCATCCGAGAGAGTCTCAGGATACTCAAAAAGTGAAAATCAGGCCACCACGATTGGCAGATAGACCAGATGCAAAAGGGGATACAAGCATTTGATACCGACGAGGATGAGAAAGCTGGAATTATACTTTCTGATTTTCACTTCAGATTCACTTCAGGACATATCTACGGGATTGTTGGGAAAAATGGGGCAGGAAAAACAACGCTCATGTCCCTATTATCAGGTTTTTTTCGTTCGTACAAAGGACGGATATTGTTTGATGAGACGGATACCAGAGATTGGACCATGGAAAGTTTTGCAGACAATATTTCGGTCATATCCCAGACTCCCTACACCTACACAGCGTATGGCGATGCGACAATCAGAAACAACCTCACACTCGGTATCATGCGTGAGGTTTCTGATGATGAAATGTATGCGCTACTCGACGTATTTTGACTGGATAAAAAGATACGAAAATCACCAAAAGGACTTGATTCCGAGATCCATAATGATATTGATCTCTCTGGAGGTCAGTACCAGCTCCTCGCCATCATACGGATCATTCTCCAAGATCGCCCCGTCCTCGTATTCGATGAGTGAACCAATCAGCTCGATGCTGAAAATGAAGCACTTGTCATGCAGTACCTCCTGAAAAAGTGCCATGAGAAGATTATATTTTTTATAACACATCGTATGAATACGATTGCCAGGGCCGATGAGGTGCTCTGTCTGGAGGGAGGAAAGATACGTGCACATGGCTCACCTAACGAGCTCCTCTTACAGGGGGATAATCTCTATGCGAAGTTTTATCGGACACAGATATTGCATGAAGAAGCTTAATGTATATTATTTCTATCGTATGTATTATGAATAATAATTTTGTATACCATGGATCTCACGAGTTTTTTGAGCACGTAGTCCCAAAAAAACAAGTGAGATGAAGAGAGGATAACAATGGAAATTTTCTCGTTACTTTCGATGAGATATCTTTTCATGCTACCCCTCATAAATGGATCGCCCTTGCTTATATGTGCCAACTCAAAGCCCATAAGATGGGTGAAAAAATGGTGAGATATAATATGGGGGTCAGTCTTTATGGAGAGCCTTCATATACTGTTGTAATTCATGGATTTGAATCGCTCGAAAAAAGCCTCGCTGCCATGTATAAAGTATGAGGCTATCTGTATACCTTTCATGGAGATGAGTTTTTTCACATGGAGTGATTGGGAGATCTCGAGGTCATAACCAAGAACTCTCCATTGCCTCTCAGGGTAGAGCACATACTTAATCCCATCGATGATATGAAGGATCTAGGGGTATCATTTGAGTTTATAGATCTTGCTCAAGAAAAAAATGCACACTTTCGGAGATATGAGACGGTGCGTGGTCAATAAAAATAAAGGTATTTTCGTCATTCAGTACAACTAACGGGAAATACTCAAAGAAACCTACTCATTATTCAGTATTTTCTTCACATCCTCCTTCATTTGTTCTGGTATAACGCTCGGAGCATAATGTTTCACTACCTCACCATCTCTTCTGATGTGGAACTTGGTGAAGTTCTGCTTAATTCGACTCCCGAAAAATCCTGATTTTTTCATTTTCAGGTACTTGTAGAGTCGATCATGAGCTTTTTTCCACATCGGTTCGTGTGTCCATGTCCGAATTCTTTTCTCGAATGATGAGTGATGGTATGATGAATATATTGTCATCAGACGGACTGGTATCTAAGGTATGTATGCGATCTATCAGAATGTCTTCCTATGAGTTTTCTTACTTCATCCAATGATAATCCTTGCAAAAGAAATTCTAAGTTAATTCACGAGACATATTTGATTTCTCATGATAAAATCATATAATACACTGAATGATTTTATATATTTATTATTAATCATGCAGTACAATGGATAAAAATATAATATTTGCTCTACTCGAGAAGTACAACTTCTGGGATGGAAATATGAATAATCTCGGATATCAACGAAAAGAATATTTAGAGAAAATGGTTTCTGTTATCGGGACAAGTAACCTTATAAAGGTGCTCATATGACAGCGACGTGTTGGGAAAAGTTATATATTGAAACAATTTATATCTCGGCTCATACAAAATGAGAATGTGCCGCCAAAAAATATACTCTACCTCAACCTGGAGTATGATGATTTTTCATTTATTCGGACAAAAGACGAACTCAAAACAGTATTTGATATATATCGAGAAAATCTGTCTATTGCGGGGAAGATATACTTGTTTATCGATGAAGTACAGGAAATAAAATGATGGGAAAAGTTTATCAATTCCATTCGTGCGGATCATACTTTGGATATAGATATATATATTACGGGGAGTAACTCATCACTCTTATCGAGCGAACTCGCGACATATCTTTCTGGCAGATATATCAACTTTCCTATTTATCCTTTCTCTTTTCAGGAATACCTCAATTTTAGATGAGGAGACCGAAATAAGGGGAACCTCTTGGAATATATGAATTTTTCTGGTATTCCTGAGCTTTATAATCTTCCAAATCGAGAATTGCAAATGAGTTTTATGAGTAGCCTGAAGGATACTATTATTCTGAAAGATCTCGTAAAGAGATATGCAATCAAGGAAGTAGATCTTCTGGAAAAGATTTTTTTCTTTTTGAGTAGTAATGTTTGAAATCTTTTCTCGATCAATGCCATTGCACGCAAACTACATTCTGAATGAATCAATATTTCTCCAACAACTCTTTCTAATTATCTCCGATATTTGCAAAATATCCTTGTTTTCTATGGAGTTGATCGTTATGATCTCAAGTGAAAACGTATTCTTGAGTGAGAAAAGAAATATTACCTCAACGATCTTGGATTCGTGAACTTTCTGTTCTCTTCTTTTGATAACTATGCTGGAAAAAAGCTGGAAAATTATGTATATACTACTCTTATCCAGCATGGATACACTGTGTTTGTATGAAATATGTGAGATAAAGAGATTGATTTTGTAGCAGAAAAAGAAGGTCGAAAGATATATCTACAGGCTACATACCTGCTCTTTGGAGCAGAAGTGATACAGAGGGAGTATGGAAATCTCCGATTCATAAAAGATAGTTTCCCAAAATATGTAGTAAGTCTTGATGACATCACCCTTCCTGTTGATGATTATGGAATTGAGCATGTGCAGGCATGGAATATAGAGAAGATATTATAG
>CALREC010000049.1 GCA_943355085.1 Candidatus Altimarinota bacterium | reverse complement strand
CGCTAGATAATCTGTTTGCACTTGAACCGAGTTCTTATGAATTCTATCAAAATACTATGAGTGGTTTTTGTAAACCAACAGATCCGAAGTTATGGAACCAATGGAAAGAAGATAGTTTTCTAAACATAGAACAGGTTTTGTATGCTGATATCACAAGTAAAACGAGTGATAATACGTATAAAAATTATCTCAAGAATATTAATTCAAATCCCTCTCAGATTGATACTATATGATTCGGATTCGGGCCAAAGTACCTCGAAAAAGCTTCGTATGTTTATAAGGAAACAATGAGTGCCATATATGCTTGTGCAGTTATGAATGCCAAGGTCAAGATTATTGATAATATGCTAAAGATACCAACCACACAGTCTAATATGAAGATAAAGCTTACCAATCAACTTACCAGGATACGATGACAATTTAAAAATAATGGCTGTCGAGAGATAAAAAATGAAAAAGATTTTTTTCTGAAAAAAATTCTCCTTGACAATACCACTTATCAATATTGTAACTATCGACAATACCTCTACTATCTAGATAACGCTTCACGAGCATCTCTTGGCGCTTACTATAAGAATAGTCCTCAAATTTGATCCGAAGCCTCAGGTGATATGAAAAATACCGATTCTGCGAGCATTGCCATTGCACGTTCTCGCAATAAATTGATTCAAGAAATAACTCATGTCAAAGAAATATACCCACAGGCGATGGTGGCTTTCAATGAATTTGAGAAAACATATGCTTCCCATATTGTTCTCGTATTTATACTTGAAGACTATATAAAACTCAGGGATTCGTTGAAAAAACTTATGAATCCGATAGGACAGCTTATATATAAGATTTCGAATGCACAAAAGCCATAATAGACTCAAGAAAAAATGTCCGATAGATATCTATCGGACATTTTTTCTTGAGCTTAGGCAATCTCGACCTCCACTCCATCAAAGTTAATCTTATCACCCTTACGGAGTTTTTTCCTGAGCTGGAGCTCTGTTATGGTATTAACAGTTACAAGACCTTGTGAGATGGCAACTTTTGCTTGTCCACCTGTTTCAGCTAATTGTAAGAGCTTCATAAGTTTATTCATTTCGATATATTCTGTCGTGAGTGTGAAAGTTTTCATAAGATGTTTTTAAGTAAGTAATTATTTTGTGACATTTGGATTGGTGGTGATGACCTGTTCTTCAAAGTAACTTGCGAGTACTTGGATACCTACATGCTCCGTTCATGCAAAGAAGAGGCCTTGCCCGACCGAGGAATTGAGGAGTATATATTTCTCTTGTTCTGTGAGCTTAAATACATTTTGTAGGACATCAATAGATGCGGGCGATTGTTTGAGTAGTAGCTGAATCGATGAGTTTGTTACAATAGCCTTTCCTTGAGGACTTCCCATAAAATCTTCGACATCCTGCGTTATGGTGGTTATGCCGAGTCCATATTTTCTGGCTCGCTTTACGAGACCAAAGAGAAACTTGGCACTATCTTCGTGTTGCATGATATTCCATGCCTCATCGACCACAAGAACTCTTTTACGAAGAGAGCTTCGAGTAATATTCCATACATATCCGAGAAGCATATACATGGCAATAGGACGGAGTATATCATCGAGGTCACGAACTGAAAATACTACCAACCCTTCTGTGAGACTGATGTTAGTAGCCTCTGAAAATACTCATGAAAATATACCTGTAACATATTTTTCGAGACGTTCGCATATACCTTTTGCTCCATCCATAGTCTCGAGAACCGAATAAAGATCCTTCATAATTGGAACCTCTTTTCCCATAATATCATCATCACTCATAGTGATCCCTTTGAGTGAATAGGTGGTAATGATGGCTTTTTCAAGAATAGCTGACTCTGACGGAGTACACTTTCCAAGCATGAGATTCATAAGTCCCAGGAGATTGATAACCGCACCCCGGAGGAGATCTCATGGTTTGGATTCTGTATCTTTTATGGCTCTTGGTAGATCAAAGGGGTTGATGCGCTCATTGGAGTTGAGATTTATATTCACATAGGTTCCTCCAACGGTATCCACAAGTGTTTTATATTCATTTTCGGGGTCCAGTACGATGACATCGGTTCCGAGCATCAGGGAACGCAAAATCTCGAGTTTCACCGCAAAGGATTTTCCTCAACCTGATTTTGCAAATACCACCATATTTGCATTTTCTGTACGAAACCGATCAAATATAATAAGTGAGTTATTGTGTGTATTGATTCCGTAGAGGATTCCATCATCTTGAGAGAGTGAGTTGGAAGTGAATGGAAATGTTGTAGAGAGTCCCTTTGTTGAGATATTTCGATAGACTCCGACTTCATCGCGGGCAAATGGTCCAGTAGCTACAAAACCCTGCTCTGAACGAAGAAAAGCCTGCTTTGTCAGGATATTACGTCCAGATAGAAGAGTGTCAAGCGTATTGGAAAGCTTCTTGATCTGTTCTTCTGATTCACCGTAGATGCTTATGTAAATCGAAAAATGAAAATATCGTTCTTGTCCGCGTGTGAGGCTTGCACGGAGCTCTTCTACATCTTGTACCTGAGCGTCAAGTGCGGGATCATTAATAAGACCACGATCTGCGTTGAGAGAACGTTCAGAATTGAGTTCTGTCAAACGTTTTCGAAGATATTTCATGATATATGCAGACTCGACTGGGTAGATAAACATAGACATATCGAATTTTACATCCCAGTTGATCAGTGGTCCGAGCCAATTTCCTTCAAGAAAATCCGGATAGGCATATGTAAAAAAAGTGCGGATATACGTATCTCCAATCTGCAACTTGGATGCGTCGATCTTCATCATAGAGGGGGCGATAGCATCCTTAACAAAAGCCAGGGCTTCACGATATTCTTTTTCCCCCAGACGGATTTCATCGGCTTCTTGTTTGGTGAGTTTTTTGGAAGTATTTTCTTCAGGAACGATAACTTCAGAGCCTGAACTACTCACTCCTTCTATCGTTGATGAATCAGGGGAAATAGACGAGGTGATGCTTTCTTGTTTTAAAAGATCATGTTCGTATCATTCAGCATCGCCGGTATAATTTTTTGCTATAAGATCGAGAAGTGCTTGATTGGCCATAAAGAGAAATATTTTCTAAAAGTAAGTGTCAGTATATGAAAAAAAATATTTTTACAAGAAAACTACGCTTGCCAATTCCATTCTGTTATAAATTGTGTTGATATCTCGGGAGAAACATTATTTTCTATAACCCTATCACCCTTATAGTGCATGGCAATAAGGGTGATGTCGTCGAATTGACGATGCCCATATCCCATAAACTTTGAAAGTTCTATGGTGATATTATTAAATATCCCTTGTGCAGTTTTCATAGGAGTTGTCTCGATAATTTCCATGAGCCGATCAATTCCAAGCATCATATCACTCTCATTCTTCCCATTTCTGGCTTCGGTAATACCATCTGTATAGAGGACTATGAGATCATCTTTTTCTACCGCAATCTGCGTTTCTTTGAGAATTTTAGATATATTTTTGGTCATGCCGAGTGCTACTCATCAAGACTTGAGTTTAAAGGCTTTTTTTTGTGAAGCTTTGTAGACGATAAGGTACTCATGTCACGCACCAGTCATATACATTTTCTTTTCTTTTTCATTCCAACGAATCATAAGAAGTGTCATGAGCATGTTGGACTTGACCCGAGGTTTTACTATCTCGTTCGTACGTGCGAGAATATCTGCCGAGTTTTCTACAATCTTGGAAAAACCGGATATGAGAGCATTGACAATCATCATAACAAATCCTGCGGCAACACCATGCCCAGTAACGTCACCAATATAGATATAGTAATTATCGCCCTGTTGAATAATGTCATAGCTATCTCCGCCTACCTCAGTTGCAGACTTAGTATCCGTAACGATATCAATAGATGGCACCACAATGGTTGGTTTTTTGAGTACATGCCGCTGAATTTCAGATGCAAATTCGACTTCTGATTTCAGAATACGTCCTGCCTTAAACTCTTCCTTAAAATTTTTCAAAATCTCGAGACTCTTGTTGAAAAAATTTATGACAAAACGAACATCGGGATTCATATTACTTACAACAAGAGAACTTCCTTGCTTCGATCCTGTTAAGAAGAAGGCAATCTCTTTTTTCAGGCTACGAATAGGCTTGATTGATGTAACATATGCGAGACTTGCAAGAATTAGAATCTCAATAATCGCAAGTATGGGTGCATAAGAACTATACAATTGAAAAAGAGAGCTCCAGTCTGGGGGGAGAAAAACATCTCAGAATACAAAAAGACTATTGAGAATTACAAAAAATAAAACAAATATAAAAAAGAGATTACGTAAGAGGAAATTCATATGCAAAAATAAGTTGAAGGTAAATTTAATATGCATGATATCACATATTTGTTTTTTACGCAAAAATAAGGATAAAAAAACAGGTTGACAACAACCTGTTTTTGAGATTTGCTAGAGTAATTATTTTGCGATAGATTCAGATTTTTTTTGACGAGCGTAAAATTTATCTACGGAGCTTGTCTTGAGTATGCGCTTTTCTCCCGTGTAAAATGGATGACAATGATTACATGACTCGACTTTAATTTCAGTCGTAATAGTACTACCTGTAGTAAATGTATGTCCACAAGAACAGAGAACTGTTGTTACTGTAGAAAATTTTGGGTGAATAGTTGCTTTCATAGATGCAAAAAAATGAGTAAAATGTTGTACTTGGGCGCTATTATACGAATAATTTCTTTTTTGCAACTTTTTCTTTCGTTTCTATAGAAGCGTTCCGAGTTCTCCTATATGTCCTACTTCGAGAAGTTTGACTGAAAATCCTTTTTTTAATTTTACTCCTGCGTTTTTTGGGATAATAATTTCAGAAAATCCGAGCTTAATAGCCTCGTCAACACGTTTCTGAAGACCAAAAATATTTTTTACAACTCAGGTGAGAGAGATTTCACCCAGAAATATGCGTTTTCCGAGAGGTTTATTTTTCTTGGAAGAAATAATGGCTGCGACGGTTGCAAGATCAATGCCGGGCTCAGATATGGAAAGCCCCCGTGCTATATTGACATATATATCATCACTCTCGAGCTTTATATCGCTCCACTTGGAAAGCACGGCAATGAGTAGCTCAATTTTCCCATTTGCAATGCCCCGTGCTGAGCGTTTTGGATAGCCAAATTTTGTATACGTAGAAAGCGCTTCTATTTCTATGATGATAGGACGATTCCCTTCAAGTGTGATTCCAAGAGCAGAACCTGCTAGATGCTCATTTTCCTTATCTGTAAACTCGAGTCCGGGATTCGGTAGGTCTATAAGTCCTTTTTCTGTCATACGAAAAAGCCCTATTTCATCAGTTGGACCAAAGCGATTTTTGAGCGCTCTGAGTATTCTATAATCTTCATATTTGCTCCCCTCGAGGAAAAGAACCGTATCAACAAGGTGCTCAAGTATTTTGGGTCCAGAAATGGTTCCTTCTTTTGTCACGTGCCCAATAAGTATGATCGATCTTCCTGTGCGTTTTGAAAACTCCATAAACACTTCCGTCACATAGCGAATTTGTGTTATACTTCCTGATTGCGAAGCAACATCAAGTGATGATATCATACTGACAGAATCGATGACTATGAGCCCTGAGGCGTCTTGTCCTAGGGTCTCAAGAATATCCTCGAGTGTATGTGCGGTAAAAAGACGAATATGCTCATTGGCAATACCGAGCCTGTGTGCTCGATCCGACACTTGGTGAATATTTTCCTCAGCGGAAACATATATGGCTGTATTATTTGTGTCACTAAACCAGTCGGCAATTTGTAATGCGAGGGTAGACTTACCAATTCCCGGCTCTCCAGAAAGAAGAATCAGGCTTCCCGGAGTCAGTCAATCACCAAGGACGCTATTGAGTTCATGACTTCGGAGTTGTATTTTTGTGATTGACTCCCTACTCTTGAGTATTTGAGAAATTACCTGTTCCTTACCACTCGGTTGTTTTTTATTTCGGGAAAGAGTCATCTCTTCATCCAGAGTGCTCCATTCTCCACAGGTGGGACATTTTCCCTGCCATTTTTGACTAGTGCC
>CALREC010000048.1 GCA_943355085.1 Candidatus Altimarinota bacterium | reverse complement strand
CTTTGACCAGGAAGGGAAAACAGGTCTGTTAAAAGTTGTAGCATATACCGGAACTTATCCACAAAAAGGGATCCTGACACGTGAGCCTCTTTCGAATCAAAGTCAGTCAGGAAACTATGTAGCAGCAACGCGTGAGGTGATAAATCGCTTTGCTTCAGGAGGTTCTCTCACACTAGACAATAGGACACTCAAGATCACCGATACAATCATCGATTCGAGCGATCTCGGATTCTCGTTTGGTCAAGAGAATAATCTCTTACTGGTACCACGAGAGTATCTCATAGGATCTTCCCTCATGTCTTCTTGATCCCGGCTGAGTAATGTGTTATTTCTCTCGATTCCAGATCCGAAAATAAGGGAACGTGTAACCGCAAGTCTGAAAGCCAACACCGCGCTGAGTGACTATCGCATCCGAAGCTACAACGAACGATCGGAGCAAACCATGAGTACGACGGAAAATCTCACCAACTATATAGAACTCATACTCGTCGTGGCTGCTATTTTTTCTGGTATAATCTTACGATCTGCACATGCAGGCTTATTTGCGGATCTCTCGAATACACTGCGTATCGTTGAGATACTTGGACTCTCCAGGCGGAGACAGGCTATGATTTTCATGCTAATATACGGGATCATCATACCTGCTGCTTTCTTTCTTTCTCTCGGGATTTCCTATGGTATTATCCTCATCATTCAGAGCTTTCCAGAAGCAAAAGAGTTTAGATTTCTAGCTTCACCCATATACTTTTCCTGACAGATATTATCCATACTCATATTCATGGCATTCTCACCCGTATGGATAGAAAAACTTGGAAACAAAGACCAGGAAACAACACGGTATATACCGAGTATTCTGCAGAAATATATAAGAAAATTTTTTCGCCTGGAATCAATAATTGGCTTTCTTGGTATCTTTGCTATTATTTGGAGCATATTTGATGATGTCCTCCTCAGTCTTGCTATCGTACTTTGTGGTATGAGTATTTTTATGATTCTCTCGGGAGTATTCTCGCTCGTCTATCGGTATATACTTGTTCTCATTACTGCGCATCGATACGCGCATTTTCCATTCTTCGATGGCATTCGAGCACTCACAAGACCCCTCATGCCGAGTATCCCGATTACTATATCGCTTGTGAGTATGACGGTGTTCTTTATTCTCTTTTGACTCTTCTCTCTTTCATTTCGAGAGAAACTCCTGCAAGATACTGCAAACTCTACCAATATCTATGCAATCAATATATTGGAGTCAGACAGACCAAAACTCGATGCCGTACTTTCTGATACCACCATATATAGCATACTGCGAGCCCGAATACATAGTATCAATGACAAAACTCTTGCGGAACATTTCAATCAATCTGAACCGAGCGGAGAATTCACTCGTGAATTCAATATCACCACTAATAAGCTCAATATCCCCACACTCAAAGGCAAAATGACTCTTGATCGAGATGAAATATCGGTCGATGCAGATTTTGCAAAGAGACTCGGCATAGACATAGGAGACAGAATCGAATTTCAACTATCAGGTAAGAAAATACCCCTCACCGTGGTCAATATTCGTAAATCTATACGGGAAGGATTTCAGCCATTTTTTTATTTTTCTTTTCAGGAAGAGGCATTCAAAAATGCACCAAAAACTTATTTCCTCTCCACATACGCAAAAGATACTGAAGCCTGGAAAAAACTCATCCTCAAGAATTCTGGACCGCATGTCACCTTTATAGATATAGAAAGTATTTTGAAAATTGCCCGAGATATCTCTTCTCAAGTATTATCTGTGATTGGATTGTTTTTTTTGGCAATCAGTATATTTTTTCTTTTTGCTATCATAGCACTCTTTGGTCAGATGCGATGAATCGATGCCCTCAAATATCGGCTCTATACTCTATTTGGCATGGTCAGAAAAAAAGTGATGCGGACTCTCTTGGTCACACGTATGATGATTTTTTTTGTATCTGGAAGCATCTCTCTTGTGGTGGGAATTCCTCTGTCGATCTATATCATAGAATCAAGTAATTTTCTGTGAGTTACCCTCTTTTCAATCTTCACAATAAGTATACTTATGGTACTCATATACAGTGTACTTGTGATATTTCTCAGACCCCAACGTATGCAATAATCCTGACTCATGTCCGACAAAAGCTTTCCAATAGAGAGCTTTTAGTAGTGAGCATTGATTCAATCAAAGTGATAGAAGCATACCTGATAGAACGAATGATATTGGAGATTTTGACAAGACTGTATGACTGACCCTATGGGGAAACAAATGAAACAAAGATCAGACAGCATATAAGAAATGATTTGCTTTTTTATATTTTTATGTATATTATTTTTCATATATCATCATACCATAAATTTATAAGATCCAATTATGAATAATACTATCAAAAAAACTGATAACACAGAAGAAATTCCTATGGAAAATATCCCGTTACATATAGATAAGATTGACTACAAAAAAAACGAGTATCTTACTCCATCTTATCAGATCGGAGCAAAGATTCGTAACATAAAAGAGCGCGTCAATACCGCTCTTTTCCCTCGCGCGATAAAAGACCTAGAGGAGGTTGAGCATATTATTGAAATGTTCGATATTCTCGTGCTCAAATCACCCTACTATATTTCCGCATATAATAAAGACTGAAACCCTCTCATGATCAATCCGACACTCATAAAAAGTATTTGATATGATGAGGATGATATAGAAAAAATGGTTCGTCGCAATGTGTCTCTTTCTAAGACACTCTACAAAGATGAAAACCTAGAGAAAGTTCAAAAATATCTCAAAATGCTGGAAGATAAAGAAATCGATGGATATAAAAATGTTTGCTTTACTCTCATGAATAACAATAAGATTAAGCACTCGATTTTATGGTCCACGTTTTGATTCTCGGATGGTACCAACATAAGAATGGGCGCCGATACCACACCAGAATATAATAATTTTTTTGTAGAAAAAATAGTAGATCGTGATACGTGAAATTTGTGAGAAAACTTACTTGTCACTGAACAATCAGAAAATGTGTACAAAACTCTCAAGAACCTTGTCAATACAAAGAATTGAAGTTTTTGTTATAGAAAAGAGGACACTCAAAGATTTCAGGAGGATATCGAACCCCTGTTCAAAAATATACGTCTCATGACTCTTATGATTGATTTTATCATAAAAGAAGGATCTGTCCCAATAGCACTATATGAGTGAAATAAGCCTATACTATTTAATAATGCCTTTTTAACCATAAGTGGTTATTCAAAGGAACAGATACTTTGATATTATAAAAGATATGGCGAAGTTATGAGTCTCTTTTATAAATGAGAAGACCGAGAAGATGTCAAAAATAAATTAAATTCTATCGATAAAGTTCATGCAGGTGGGTATCGAGATGTAGAATTCACCATGACACGCAATCCGGAAGCAGGAGGTCAGCGGATAACCATGGCATGGAATACCTATAATTGGCAAAACAATAAAACCCTCCGAGCCGCTCGATTTGTACGAGTAGAAGAAGACAATACTAAATTAATCTAATTGTTCTCGTTTAATAATCTGTTGAATCCAATTGAATCACACAGCTCATGCGAGTATTTCTGGGTGATCCATGAGATATCGACAATGCTCAGATAAGGTAAATTGATTAATTATATGATTTTATCATACCGTTTTCCCAAGAATTATAAGTTTCTTTTCCGCTCTTTTTCTCTTTCGTTCCTCGTTTGCCATGATGCCGTAGGCGAGAAAATATCGTTCGAGCGATTCATCGGTCTCGCCATACTGACTCTCACCAAAGAGATGATCAGAAACTACTTCCCGGGCTCGGCAAATCTCTCGGAGTGAACCCCTCCGTCGCCACCTCGGGTCTGCCATTGCGAGGTCAAAGAGCTCGTACATGCGCCAAGTCGCCCCTTCAAATCTCTCTATATCACCTGATTTTTTAGCGGCGATACTTCGTCCTACTTCCGAACCGATATTTCCGAGCTGTTCAACTGCAGACATACTCCACCAAGAGCTCGATTCATCGAGGTATTCTTTATGAAAAGTAATGCCAGGAATATTACGCATGAACCAAAGAAGATATAATAGATAAAATCTGTTTTTGAGTCTCTGGGTTTTCAACCGAACGAGATCGATTTCCGAGATTTGGACGAAGATTAATCATGGAATCAAATTCAACGAAACCACTTGTTCCGAATTGGTCGGGATAAAGATTTACACCCCAAAGATTATTCTGCTCCGATTCTTCATCCAAGAGCATTTCTTCCTCATCCACATGCATCGATCCACCAATGACCATAATCTTTCGGTCAACATCAACAACCGCTTTACAAAGCGATTTCCCATCGGGACTCGTGCAATTGGCATTCTCTATAATGAAAGAGAGAGGAATGGGAGTAGTAATGAGGTGCATGAGCGTGTAATTTTAACGATATATCCAAGGAGCCACAAGTGAAAGTCAAAATTTCACAATTACAATCAATGTTGATATCCCAAAAATTATACTTGTTATCTTAAGGAATTTCTTACCTTTTTCAGATCATTTAAATGAAAAATATAGTCGATATAAGACTGCCACAAGAAAAACAGGCATAATTAAGAGAAATACCAAACTATTAAAAAAAGATCCATAATTTAACCCAAGATGTATTCATTGCACTAGACTTGCAGCAGAAGAATCTTCTACACTACAAGTATATTTTCCATCTGCACCTTTTATACAATCCATACCTGGTATTGCCTCGGTAGTTTTTATGGTAGTCATAACTAAAAAATTTTAATGTTTAAAACCAACCAAACTTAGATTATTTCAAAGAGATCATACTTGAGATAAAAGAAAGAACGATAGAATTCGAGTGCAAATCGAGCATTAGAGGGAACCGTACGACTTGTACGGAGAGCGAGAAGCGGAGATTTAATCTCGAATTATGAAGTTATTTCTTTTATATATCCAAATTCATTACATGCTTCGCTCGTGACTGAATAAACCGTCGGCGTGGTGGGACATCTTCGCCCATGAGGGTTCGAAATACTTCATCTGCCTTTTCGGCATCTTGTATATGCACTCGTCCCATTTTGCGTTGTTTTGGATCCATGGTAGTCTCCCAGAGTTGCTCTGGATTCATCTCTCCGAGACCCTTATAACGCTGAATGCCTTCGGTGGTTACGCCTTCTCGCGCAAGAACAACATTCTTCTCTTCGTCGTTATATACATACCAGGTTTGTTTTCCTTTTGAGAGCTTGTAGAGTGGTGGTTGTGCGATGTAGATAAATCCACCATCCACAAGAGGTCGGAGATATCGGTAGAAAAATGTAAGCAAGAGTGTTCGGATATGTGCTCCATCCACGTCCGCATCGGTCATGATAACGATTCGGTGATAACGAAGACGTTTCATGTCGAAGGTCTCCCCTATCGAGGTTCCGAGTGCGATGATAAGATTCTTGATCTCACCATTAGCGAAAATCTTATCGAGACGGGCTTGTTCGGTATTCAAAATCTTTCCCTTGAGCGGCAAAATCGCCTGAGTTTCACGGTCACGCCCCTGCTTCGCAGAACCTCCCGCAGAGTCCCCCTCGACGATATAGATCTCAGATTTAGAGGGATCTTTGCTCGAACAGTCGGCAAGCTTCCCGGGAAGTGTCATTCCTTCGAGAGCTCATTTGCGGATGATGGTATCTCGAGCACTTCGAGCTGCAGCCCGTGCTCGTGCGGCAAGGAGAGATTTCTCTACCATTGCTTTGGCAGAACGAGGATTCTCCTGGAGGTACTCATAGAGTTTCTCGGAAAGCACTCGATCCACTACAAGTTTTGCTTCTGGATTTACGAGTTTTTCCTTGGTCTGAGAACTGAAACGTGGATCAGGCACCTTGATAGAGATAACAGCACAAAGCCCCTCTAATACATCTGATGATTCGAGGTTTGTATCTTTTTCCTTGAGAATCTCTTGTTCTCGGGCATATTTATTGATAGTTCGGGTGAGGGCTGCCTGAAATCCGGCCATATGAGTACCTCCGTCTGTCGTGGTAACATTGTTTACAAAGCTAATAAGTCGCTCGCT
>CALREC010000047.1 GCA_943355085.1 Candidatus Altimarinota bacterium | reverse complement strand
GGGAAAAAGGATAACTCCAGATTCAGCTGCGAGTTCGAATGACTATCAGATTATCGATTCTCAACAGCTATCGAGTCTTTCTGATAATATATTTTATACAGTGAGGGTAGAAAAAAAAGACAGTGATCTAAGGCTTATTATCAGAGATAAGGATAATAAAGAAAAGATTACCTCTTCTCCCCCGACTCAAGCTTATGTAGCTGATAATGCTCCACTACAAACTCTCTATGTGGGAAATCGCAAGAATACCAGCAATTATACTTCCCAATGGAATGATATTATAGACTTTGTAAAGATATTTAAATACTAATACGCTATAATAAATCCCCCTTTCTGGACTCCAGAGAGGGGGATTTATTGATAGTACTATATTATGATTGTCGAACCGCCTATCGCATCATTCTTCATTTTTTCCCATCTTTTCCTCACTTCCCACCTTGTGGCATAGTTGCCTTAAAGGCATCAAGTTTGGCTTTTTCTTCTGTTGTCAGAGTGGTGCCTGCTCCTACTTTTTCCATGATAGGCTTGATCTCCGTCATCTGAGCTTCTCGAGCGAGACGTTCTGTTTTTTGTGCAGCTCGTTCGGTCTTAATGATAGCGAGGGTTGCTTTTTCCGTATCGCTCAGAGTTTCTCCATTTATAAGTTTATCGATCACATTTTCTCGTGCATCTCGAAGGGATTTTGTTGAAGCTATTTTAGCCTCAAAAAATACTTTTTTTTCTGCGTCTGTCATTTTTGTTAATTGAGTTTTTTCAGCATCGGTGAGTTTGGTCATGGGTCATGTTCTCATGTTTTCTGACCTCATCATGTTGAATCATCTCATTCCACCCCGGGCTTCCGTGTCATTTCAACGTTCAAAATGAGATTCATCACTCTCTGTGAGGTGCATGTCATTAAATTTTTTCTTGAGTACATTTGCCCCAGTGTCGGTATTTGCAGCATATGTAAGAGTTCCAGCAGTTGCGAGAGTCACAAGAAGAACACTCGTGAGTATTATAGTTTTCATAAGAGAAATAGTAAAGAATATAAGCATATATTTTGGAAGATATTCTTTCTTTCTCAAGGAGACTCCGGTTGAATGGAGTTCATTCTCGTTAGATGAGAAAGAAAGATATTTCCGGATAATTTTTTGGGCCCGTAACCTCTTTTATGAGATTACACGAGTGATTATAATGATCGATTGTAAGGGAAATGTAAAAATGAGATTTTTGATCTGAATTATAGTTTGATAGTAATGGTAGTGCCTATATCCTTAGCGCTTTCCACGAGTATCTGCCACTCATACATCTGGGCAATTTTTTCAACCAGAGAGAGTCAGATTCCAAATGATTCCCCATCACGAACTAGGCTTTCTTGGTAGAATCTATCAAATATCTTTGTTTTATTCTCCTTAGCTATTCCAATGCCCGTATCGCGTATCTCTATGCTTTTTTCATCTATACTGATTATTATACTTCCTCAGATCTTATTATATTTTATAGCATTACTCAGGAGATTGCTGAGGAGTATTTCTACGTATTCTCTATTTTTTCTAATGGAAAGTGGTTTTTTTGAAATGATCTGAAGGGATATATTTTTGAGATCCAGTTTTTCCTGATAATTTTTCTCGAGTTTTTCGAATACCTCATGAATATCGATCGTTTCAAAATTCTCTGATTGTCCTATGGTCGAGAGACTGATAAGTGCTTGTATAAGATTATTCATCCGCTTCAGCTCATCCATGCTCTCTCGAATACCTTCATCATAGTTCTTTTTGAGTCTCATGAGTTCAAGAGAGCTTTGAATCACTGCAATAGGAGTTTTGAGCTCATGTCCTGCATTGTGAACAAATTGTTCCATATCGTCCATACTTTGCTCAACTGGCGCAAGAGTCGTATCTACAAATCGAGAACTTATTATATAGACGCCAAAGGAGAGGAGAATCGCTCATCCAATATATAAAAGTAAATCTACAAGTAATGCACGATTAGTCATTCGCGATTCTGTAAAAAATATACCCGTGATCTTTGCTGTAATAGGGGTGCTCAGATAAAAATATTCAGTCTCATTAAGAAGGAATGTTTTGTCACTAGTATTTTCCTTGGATTGTATTGTTTCAAATAATAGAGAGGAGAACTCACTATCTTTCTGTGCTGAGAATAATAACTTGCCATCCTGGCTCGCTCGGAGCAAAAAATTATCTGTTTGCATGTTTCGTCTCTCGCCCATTCGTCATGGTAGATTCATCATACTATTTCTTCTCATGCCACCCATAGGAAGAGATAGGCCTTTTCCATCAAGAACATCCTGCTCTATGTTTGGATTTTCTTCAAATATCTTTGTTATCGATTGTGCCTGAAATGCGAGTCGAGAAAGTTCTTGTCTGGAGTAGTCAAAATATCGAAATGAGAGCAGACCGATATCCAAAACAAGGATGATTAAAAATATCGACAGTGAAAAAAGTAGAGAAAGTCGATGTTTTTGTTTTGCAAGAGAGTGAGATATAGACATAAAAATAGAGTTATTTAGTTGATGACATACCCAAAACCTTTACGTGTTTCTATGATACCTTGCCCAAGTTTTTTTCTGAGTGTACTTATATGTACATCGACAGTTCTCGAAAACATATATGCATCGAACTCGCCCCAAACATGCTCTAAAAGTACCTGTCTATCAATCGGGGTTCCTCGATTTTGTGCCATATAATTGAGTAGATCAAATTCTTTGGTAGAAAGCTCTATCGGATACCCATGTTTGGTAACCAAACGTCTTACTGTATCTATTTCTAGATTTCCGACCCGAATGGTTGTAACTTTATTGGACATATTTCTGCGTCCGAGAGAGAGTATTCGTGCTATAAGTTCTTCGAAATCAAAGGGTTTTCCGAGATAGTCATCAGCTCCGCTATTGAGGCCAACAACTACATCTTTTGATGTATTTCTGGAGGTAAGGAATAGTATGGGTGTATTGTTTCATAGTTCTCGGATCTCCTGGCAAAGAGTAAGTCCGTCTTTGCCTGGTAGATTTATATCGAGCACTATGACATCAAAATATTCTCACAAAGCTTTATCTTTTCCCATAATTCCATCGAATGCTACTTCGGCCTGAAATGACTTCAGAGAGAGGTATTCTTTGATATTTTTTGCGAGTATTCGATTATCTTCTACGATGAGAACTTTCATGATGCGAGAGATTGATAAGCAAATAATGAACCTTATACTATAAACATCTTGTAAAACATATGTAAAGTCGAAGCTCTCGTCATGTTGTGGAGAAAATAATGATCAATAAAATAAATAATTCATCCGGAAATTTTCACTTTGATAGGCTTAAAAACTAACTGATGTGATATTCTACAAAAAAATCTATTCCGAATTCGGAATAGATTTTTTCAAAACCTACATATCATCGAGCATCTTTAGTATATTTTCTGTATTTTTATCGTCTTTGTCATTGGCTTCTGCCTGCTTTACCTTGTCACGACTTTCTTTGGATTGGAACTCTTGCCACTCTATAAGATGTCGTTCATTGAGAGTTTTTATTTCTTCTTGGTATTTTACTTCCAATTCTTCAAGTTTTTTACGTTCTGTTTCCAGAATATCGAAGAGTCGATCCACTTGTTCGTCTGTCATAGAGGGGAGTATATCGAACCAGTACTGCTTTTCTGTGTTATCCATAGATTCTGTCGCAAGCACTAGCTTTACAAGCTCGCCGTATTGAGCCTGAATCTCATCAAGTATTGTAAAAACATATCCATCCTTTGTGATTTGTGCCATAGTCTGACTGGTATTAAAATAGTATAATTCCCGCCTATTATATAAGGTTTTGAAATTTATCAAATTTTTATTTCAAACATATCTCGACAATTGTTATAAACACGAGAAACTGAAGTCAGAAAGTAGGGCTTTTTCCTCTGCAATATACCGTAAAATGACTCTGTGAGACTCCATACATGTAGTTCCATTCATAAATAGAGGGATGACATTATACTCACAGAACTTTCCCTATAGTGAGACTTTAGAGTTCTTCCTTTTTTTCAAAGTATCATCACAAGTTTGGCAGCCCCGACTTTTATAGAAAATTTTTTTGCAAAAAGACCAAATCCGATTACAATAACACTCTTATATTATTAATATAATGCTCGTATGAAAAAATGAAATATGTTTCTACTTGGAGCTGGTTATCTTGCTGGACTTCTTATAGCCTTGAAGTTCAACAAAAAGTCTCCGGAAGACCTAGAAAAAGACTTTGTAGCATCGGATGATCGTTATAATACCATCGGAAAGAATCTTCTTTCGATTCACAAGAATCTTTTTGAAACCACACAGGACTTTCTTTTCTCTCCAGAAAACAAGAAACTGGTTGCTGAATACAAAGAGCGATTGCTTATAGAGCTCGATATGTTTCGAAAAGAATCAGAAATCAAACTCGAAGAGTGGCAGAAAAAGGGTTTTGACACAAAAGATGAAGTAGAGATCGATATTCGTGATCTGTATAATCGTCGTGTTGAGCTTCTCGAGCAGGTAAAACAAAAATGACTCAAGCTCCTCGAAGAAACTCGTACGGATGGAGCCGATATCCTCGAAGAAGGAAAAAAAGTAAGCAATCGTGTATTTGACCAGGCCAAGAAACAACTCGATGCTATGTATGTAGATGTGAAAAGAAAACTCAGCAAAAAAGAATAATTATATTTTAATGTATCATTTGTTATGACTCAAAAAGATCCAACCATAGATGCGGAGATCCATGATCTCGAAACAGAACTTGGCCAAGAGATAGATACTGCAACCGAAACAGAACAGGAGATTGAGGCTGATCTTGAAAGAGGAGATATATACCAGGCCGAAGAGGAACTTCAAAAGCTTCGCGCTTCTGTTTCTCGTGCTCAGGCTGACTATTCCAATCTCCTCAAGCGCGTCGAGCGCGACAAGATGGAGATGACCTCTTATATCACGGCCAATATTGTCAAGAAATTTCTCCCGACGGTAGATAATCTCGAGCGGGCTCTTTCTTCTGTTCCCGCTGACATTGCTGAACAGAAGTGGACCGAAGGCATTCGTGCAACTCTTCAGGGGCTTTCGAAACAACTGGAAACTATGGGGGTACAGGTTTTCGAATCTGTGGGTCAAGAAGTGGATACAGAGAAACATGAGGTGATGAGTCAAATGCCCGGTCAAGAGGGCATTATCCTCACAGAGTTTGAAAAAGGATACACCCTTCACGATCGTGTGATTCGTCATGCGAAGGTGATCGTCGGAAGTGGAGAATAAGCAAAAAAAATATCCCCTCGTTCACGAAAGTGAATGAGGGGATATTTTTTATGCTGATGCAGTGGGATTTTTTCATTTCGTATCTACTCATTCTGGTCAGTATGCAAGCGTGACGTCGCCTGTCGGTAATTGTTGGGATTCTGCTTCTACTTGAGCAAATATTAACTCAAGGCTTGAGACAGATGCTGCCCTTTGTGCCCGTTCTCGAGCTTTGGTTGCTGTAGCTTCTTGAATATTTTTAAGTAGATCATCTTTAAATTTTTTACTTCATTCTTTATCTTTATTATCTTGTTCTTGAATATTGTTTCATTGCTTTATTAATCTCTCGGAGTCCATTCATTCTTTTTGTCCTTTTATCACTCAGATGTTTGTTTGAAAATCTTTATAAGCAAGTTCCAATGCTTTTATTTTTTCCTCTGGTTTTCAAGGCGAGTTTTTGAGAATTTCTTTTGTTTTTTCAGTAAATTTATTTTGTTCTATAGTAAATTTACCAGTATAATTTTTATCGGCTAGTTCCTCTGGAGACAGATTAAGTTTGTTTATTTCTTCTTGGGCACTTGCGATTTCTTTTTTTGCCATTAGACCAACACCATAGGAAACATCATCTGGTTTTTCAAATTTCTTATCCAGTTCTTTATTATTATCATTTTCCTTATTTTTTGGTTTATCAAGAGTATCGTTATTTCCTGGTCCATCTAGTCATTTTACTACCATAAATACTTTTTATTAAAAATAATATACCACTACTCTATTATATAATTGGTGAAATTGCAAAAAATTCACTATTTTTTGAGAGACTTGCGGATGATTTCTATGAGGAGGGGGGTAAATTAGACTGA
>CALREC010000046.1 GCA_943355085.1 Candidatus Altimarinota bacterium | reverse complement strand
TCCAAAAAATGGTTTTGCTGCTACGATACAATTTCCCCCGGGAATAAGAGGAGAAAGCATAGGAGGAGGTATACATCCAACTCATGTTCCGACCCCTAATGGTGCACATCAAGTCATATTAGGAACATTTACAGGACCTCAAAAACATGCAGCCATTCCAATCGCACCAGTGATAGTTGGGGTGATAAAGAGACGAAAAAAATTTGCAGCAGACCAGGTACCAAGCCATCATCATGCACTTAGCGGGCTACCTAAATTGATTGGTGCTGTTACTGCTAATCAAGCACCACATAAAGCCATTGCTTCGACGGCGAATGGAACAGGTGGCCAAACTGCTGGGTAAAGAGTACAAAATGGTCCTGGTAAAGCTGTAAACATTGAAAATATTGGTATTCATGTACCAGGCATAAGAGGCATAAGAGGAAAACCAAATAGCACTGGAGCGCTTCCTGGTGCAAGTGGAGCATAATTTAGAGGTGAGTTTATACACCCTCCACCTCCAAATCCACAGCCGAGTCATTTTACTATTTCATCGATACCGGAGTTGATTTCATCGATATTTCCAGAGCTCAGTCATCCAATCTCAATCTTACCGCTTTTTTGGTCAAAAGATACTACTTTTGATCCATTGTTGTCGCCACGATCGGGGATGCCATTTGTATTCGCATCAATGTTGTACTTCGAAAGCTCAGTTTGGGCATATTTTTTCAAAAGAGATATATCTCATTTTCCACTCTTTACGAGCTCATCAACATAGTCAGGAACGCCGTTTTTATCGAGATCAATACTGTTTTTTGCAAACTCATCAGGAAGTACAGAATTGTCGATAAACTTCTTCGTTCCTTTTTTATAATTTCTTGCCAATGGAGAAAATGGTTCAACCGATCGCCACATAATGAGTTTTCCTCAACACATGTTATTGGGAGAAAGACTTATATCGCCATATATATCATCACCTAGCTCTCACTTTTCGAGAAGTCCTACGTTTATTTTACCAAATGCTATAGGATTGGCAGTAACGATATATCGGATCGTAATCGTATCTTGAGGATCCATATCGGCAAGATCAAAACCATAATCAAACTCAGTATCCACGAGAGAGTTCATAGGGTATTGCTCTTCTTTTCCTCCATTTTTTGTTAGAGTAAAGACATTGGTCTGTTCCGTAGTGAAGAGCTTACGATCATTGGAATCCAAATATATAGGATTTTGAAATCTTTGAGTGCCACTATTGGTAAGAACCAGCTCAACACGCACGGTGTCACCTGCCTGAAGAGTTCCCCTCTGAGAGTTGTTCATTAATTGATATTTTTTTTGAATATCAAGACCCTTCCCCTCGGCTACGGCTGATCGAACAAAGGTGCGTGGTTCAACTCTTCTATTGGAGTTATCCAGAGCCGTGAAGTCTGCATTTCCCGGTCATGCTAGGAGGCGAGTAGTTTCTATGAATTGGGCTATGGGTTTTTGTGCTCACTCGATATCGCTGGTTGGATCTGTTCATGTGCTTGCGTTTAGACGAGCATCTTTTATGAGTTGATCCATCAGTTTTTGTGCTCACTCGATATCGCTGGTTGGATCTGTTCATGTGCTTGCGTTTAGACGAGCATCTTGTATGGGTTGATCCATCCGTTTTTGTGCTCACTCGATATCGGTCGTATCGGTCACTGCATCAGTTCCCTTGGTTGCATTTATGAGACCGTTTTTGTCAACGACTCATGAAGTTTTATTTGATTGGTAGGTATACTTCAGATAGAGGAGATTATTTACCATCCCCTGATTAACCTTTCCTGCGGAAGCGTCTGTTTCTACAAACGCATCTTTACTCTCTAGAGGAAAAGTGAGTCCATCATAGGAAAAAGCACCCCCGTCATTTCTTTGTTCCTGGGAGAGTCGCATACCGAGACCTTTTTCTATGTTTTTCTTTATAAAAATATGTTCCTTTTTTCCGGCATTATCTCGGACCGTACCATAGAGAATATTGATTTCTCCACTATCATCTAGCATCACGATATCAGACTTTCCATCGGAATCCATATCAAATACTTCCAACTGCTGAACATATCCGCCTATCGTCTCTGATTTTCCATCAGTTCCAAGAATTACTGGAGAAACACGACTAAATTTTCCTTGGTTATTATCGAGCAAAAGAAGCTTACCCTTTGTGTCAGCAAAAACGATATCATCATATCCATCACCAAAAAAGTTTCCCACCTCTTTACGACCTTTTGCCCCATCTGAAACATAGGCAAGATATCCCATATCTTTAAAAGATCCGGCATAATTCATAAGTAATTGAATCTTGCCACTCTCATAGAATATAACGATGTCTGAGACACCATCACCATTCGCATCAATTTTTTTGTATGTTTCTATCTGTTCACCATTTCCGAGAGAAATCTGTTTTCCAATAGTCCGATCAAAATTACTATTCATAACCACTTTTGGGAGGTGAGAGACCGGATCCCCCAGAGTGATAGTTGCAAATGTTTGATAAAATTTTGTCGCATTTCCGATCGTAGCACCGGCAGCTACCTCAAGCAGCATACGATTAGTATCCTCCCATCCTATGCCTGTTTTTTTTGCGTATTGCTCAAGACCATCTGGTCCAGATTTTGGGAGATACGCAGTATCGATTTCACCTATTTCACCCTTCATTCCAGACTGAAATGCATACATAATACCTTCAGATCATCAAGAAGATATACCGAGATAGGTTTTATGAGCAGCATATCTACTCGAGATAGATTCAAACACCATTTGGTTTTTTCTG
This sequence comes from Candidatus Altimarinota bacterium, assembly GCA_943355085.1. GTDB lineage: Bacteria > Patescibacteriota > Gracilibacteria > BD1-5 > UBA2023 > UBA1545. The sequence continues at coordinate 3,356 of CALREC010000046.1, read as the reverse complement.
TTGGTAAGAGCTGTATCAAGAGAGGCGGAAGAAACTGCTGTTATCGAGTCACTTGCAAATTTTATACCCAGATATCCCACAGAGGCACCATTAGAAAGAATCTTCATACCGAGAAGATTGGAGGATGTCTTATGATCCAATTCCAGTACAATACCTGGGTATTTTTGCATCTTTCCACTTCGGTCGATTTGGAGGAGAGGTATATTGTTCGATGAAAAAAGTGTTAGTCCGCCATCTTGCGTTCGACTCATATTTCCAGAAAGACCCTTCAAAAAAACAGTGGTTCTTGGAGCAATCTCACAATTGGAGATATCAACCCCCGAACTCGTACAGGGAATATAGGCAGTATTGTCTGGATCTATATTGAGCCAAGCTCGAGCGATATACTCTTTGCGGTACGCATCATAAAAGGAAATATAACTTTTCTCTCCATTGTCACCTATGTCAACCTGTAGGGAACTTGTATCATCTGTTGTTGATATATATGAATATTTCCCCGCTGGTGTAAATCCGAAAAGATCTTGCGCTTTCCATGGATTGGTCAGGAGTGTTGTAACTGAGAGTGATTTAGATCCTGAATTAAAAAGAATCTCTCATCCGAGATAATCTTCTTGAGTAACATCTCCATACTCACCTCAGAGTAGGACGCTATATTGAGCATCGTACTTCATGGTCGCCAGTTTGGATTTGTTGAAAAGATAGTAGGTATCAAGGAGGGTCACATTTTTTGAAACTCCACTCACAGTAAGCGTCTTTGCAGACTTATCGGTAATGGTAAAACTATTTGTTTCGAGTTCCGGCGTAATTGTACCTATGATATAAGCCTTTCCTGGTATCGCTGTAGCCTCTATGTCAAAATCGAGGCTTCCATCTTCAAATATATGTTCCGAGGAGGATACGGATGCATATTTTTTAGAATCTTGCGGGAGACTCGTAGTAAGTTTGTATCCGGTGGTATTATAGGCGATATTCCCGTATCTATCATAAAGCGTAGCACGGGTTTTATTGAAATTTCCGGTCCGAGCCTCCATGCGATCTTGCGCTTTTATAAATTCAAAATTCATTGGCACATCGGGAAGTATAGTCAGCAAATCACCTTCAATCGTATTGATCCCAGGTACTTGTGCTTGTATGCGGAGATCTTTTTCCGCAACATATCCAGGGGTGAAAAATATATCACCATCAGACACTCCATTTTTGATAGAAACAAATGGTTGTGAAAACGAACCTGAAAGTTTTGGAAAATCGAGTGCCATCACACCATTGTAAAGAGTCAAAACTTGACCATCCTTATCGAGGACTTTGACCAGAACGCTATGCTTATCTTTTCCAACCACAATCTTGTCTCTGTCTGCGATGTCGATGGAGATTTTCGCAAAGTCTATAGATCGAAGTGGTATACGTTCAGACGCAACATTGACTCGATCTATACGAAATGAGAGGCCTATATCATCGCTTGTTTGAGTATGAGTGATATCAAAACTTGTGTACCCTTCTATGATATTTTTCGTCTGAGTGCTCGTCGGATTTTTAGCATCTTCATCTATAAATGTCGCACCTCATGATACGGAACCATGGAGGGCATATGACTCTCCTTGTGCGAGATTTCCAAATAAATCCAGAACTCGAACGAGTACCGTGGTTTTTTCTCCCGCTATGAAAGTATTGGACGATGGTATGGCCTCAATCTTGAAGGGCAGTGCCGGAAGTATATTCAGAGTAGTAAATCAGCGAATGCCATCTTTATCAGTAAATTCAAAACGATAAATTCAAGATTTATTGAGAATCCTAGTATCTTGAAACAGATACTCATTTTTTGATACATTGATTGCATCCTTCACTAGTATATTGGCAACATCATCGTAAATACGTAAAGTATACGGGGAATTATCAGATAGAGTTATCTGGTTCTTGTTAATCTTACTCAGATTAAAAAGTATACCATGAGGATTCCCTGCGTTTAAAACCGAACCGACAGAAAAAGGAAGATCTGAAACTTGAATCTTACTTTTTACAGCAATTCGTAAGGACCGAACAACAACAGTCATAGGATCAGCTATCTTATCAACAATAATTCTTCCATATCGATCACGGGTTAATATATGGGCATCAAAAACGATATTGATATCTTCATTTTTTGTCGAAAAGCTATAGTTAGCAAGACCCTTCTGAGCACGTATCTGGAGAGGTTTGAAATTAATATAATCTCTTATATTTTCAATATCTGCTACAACGCCTGTCACCTCTCGATCATAAATAGTTTTAAATGAAGGAACTGCGTCTCAAGTGACAACGGAAAGTTTTTTAATATCAAATGATACCATATTGAAATCATCGATATCGATTACTTTCCCATTGCTCGTTAACTCAGCTACAAGGGGCACTGTCTCGCCGTACCCAAAGATCTTCTCTGGACTCTGGAGTCCGAGCTTTCATGAAGGACTACCGATAATCTCATATCCATCAAGCACACCGTTACGATTGAGATCGAGTTTATTTACCGGCTGAGCAAAAACGCTCGACGAAGCACTTGAGCTCGAATTTTTTTGACTCGGTCATCCGCAACTTCCGGCGCTGATCGTCGGTGGCAGGATAGTACCAAGCCAACAGAATATAGCGTTGAACCACTGCCAAATTGGAACACCCTCTGGTGGACCACATTTCATCTCGGCCTCACTGGGGGTGACCTGGGTAATATTTGTACCATCAACGAGACTTCGATAGTTATTCATACGATCCATAATATCTGCTATCTCCTTGGGAAAAGGAGATTTGGATTCTGGATCTATCTTCAGATACATGTTTTTGGCATCTCCTGGAGCACCAAGATAGGCTATCTCATAATCATTTTTCTTATCATCTGCACTGATGCTTTGCTCGCCATCTCGATCAAGACTCCGCTCAAGCGTACTACTATACTTGAGTGTAGCATTTTTCATATTATTCCAGAGCACTCACTCTATAACAGCATTGAGAGCCTTCTGGTCAGCACTGAGAATGTTATAGAGGTTAATAGTACCACCAAGCGCAAGAATTTCGGCTGTTTTTGCATCCAAAAGATCTTTAATTTTCTTATGAGCTCATGGATAATTTAATTCTCTACCATCGAGTACGATACGAAAAAAATTTGGATAGACGATTTTTTGGTACTTTTGTTGCTTATCGAGATAATCAACATATCTATCACGATCAGATGGAAGAGATGGGGTAATCATCTCTTTGAGTGCAGCTCCGTATTCCTCATCCGTTGGGGATTTGTGTTCGAGAATCGTACCAGAAAGTGTTTTGAAACTATAAGTCTTTTCTATATTTACGACATTTGGATTGATTCTCCCATAGTATAAATACTCATCACA
>CALREC010000045.1 GCA_943355085.1 Candidatus Altimarinota bacterium | reverse complement strand
GTTTCTGAACGTCTGAAAAGTGTAGTCCTGTGGATGGTTCATCGAGGATATATATGGTTTTCGAAGTAGATCGTTTCGAGAGATCGAATGCAAGTTTAATTCGCTGTGCTTCTCATCAAGATAGCGTGGGCGCAGATTGGCCGAGTTCGATATATCCGAGTCAAACATCATTGAGTACTTCCAATACTCTTTTGATGCGTGGAAATGATGTAAAAAACTCAAGTCCTTCTTCAACAGTCATTTTGAGAACTTCAGCTATGGTTTTTCCCTTGAAACGCACCTCGAGTGTTTCTGGATTATATCGACTTCCTCGACAAGATTCACACTCTATATAGACATCTGGAAGAAAGTGCATTTCTATTTTTTTTACTCCACTTCATTCACAGGTCTCACAACGTCCGCCTTTTGTATTGAAACTAAATCTTCCAACCCCATATCCTCTTTTTTGAGCCTCAAGAGATGCCGCAAATACTTCACGAACATGAGTAAACATTCCTGTATATGTAGCGATATTAGAATGGGGAGTTCGTCCTATGGGAGATTGATCAATGAGGATTACTTTATCGAGTTGCTTGGCTCCCCCGATTTTCTCAACTTTTCCAACCGAGAGGGTATTGCCTGTACTGAGTTCGTTGATCAGATGAGGCGCAAGTATATCCATAATGAGTGATGATTTTCCAGATCATGAAACTCCAGTTACTACCGTCAATACTCCAAGGGGGATCTGTACGCTTATATTCTTGAGATTATTTTCGTGTGCGTTTTCTATGTGTATATATCAAATAGGAAGGCGTTTTCTTTTTTCAAGAAGAACCTGTTTTTTCCCAGAGAGATAGAGGCCAGTCTCGGATCATGAGTTTTTAATAATTTCATGATACGTCCCTTCTGCCATTACTTTCCCTCCATGCTTTCAGGCTCCAGGACCGATATCGAGAATGTAATCGGAAGCTTCCATTATGTCTTCATCATGTTCGACAACTATAACACTATTACCCACTGCTACGAGCTTTTTGATATTTTCTATGAGCATGCCATTGTCTCTTGGATGGAGTCCTATGGATGGTTCATCGAGGATGTAGGTTATCCCTTCCAATTTAGTGCCAATCTGTGTAGCAAGCCGTATCCTCTGGGATTCTCCTCCAGAAATGGTTCCTGCTCGGCGCGAAATAGTCATATAATTGAGACCCACTCATGAAAGAAACTCAAGGCGCTCAGTTATGTTTTTCATAATACCTTTGGTGATTGTTTTTTCTGAAGTAGAAAGCACAAGTGTGCTAAAGAACTCAAGACTGTCTAATACCGACATATTGGAGAGTTCTCCAATGTTTATTCATCCAACAAATACATGAAGTGAAGCTATCTTCAGTCTATGACCACTACAAACTTCACAGGAAATTTCAGTAATATACTGGGATATACGCTTCATAAATGCATCATTTGCCTCTGTTTCATGATAACGTCTTGTGAGATTTGTTACTAATCCTTCGTAGTGTGTGTTGTACGTCCTTCCTTCATTTGCACCCTCGGGGGTATGGTATATTTCAAATATTTCTGGACATCCATGAAGTACGATATCCCGTGCTTTTTTAGAGAGCGTATTATAAGGTACGTTCATGTTGATCTTATGTTTTTTCGCCGCTGTTCGAAGGATTTCCATATAGTACATATGATTGGTCCAAGGAAGTATTGCTCCTTCTTCCAGGGTCAGATTTCCATTGATGATTTTGTCTTCGAGAAATGCTACCTTGGTACCGAGTCCATGACAACTTTCGCAGGCTCCATAATGCGAGTTAAATGAAAAGTTCGAAATAGACAGTACTTCATTTGAAGTTCCACAAATAGGGCAAGCGGCTTTCGCAGAAAAGCTTGTTCGCTCTTTTGAGTCTAAAAGATAAATCTCCAACATATCTTCTCAGATTTTGTATGCAAATTCCAGCGAATCGCGTAAGCGCTTTCCAAATGAATCTTCATCTTTTGTGATGAGACGATCTATGACGATAGATATCTTTGCTTTTTTAGGAATCGTTTCCTTTTCGAGCGCATCAGCAACAGAATAGATTGTATCATTGATTTGAAAACGAACAAAGCCACAATCGAGTACGTATCGTTTGATAGATTCCATGGTCGTATCTACTTGAAAAAATGGAACGGGTGCCATGACGTGGATCTTAGTTCCTTCTTCTAAAGATTTCACATAAGAAATTATCTCAGTAATAGTATGCTTTTTGAGGGTTACTTCTGGATGGTTCGGGCATGTTTGTATCCCAATGGTTGTAAAAAGCAAGCGATAGAAATCATAAATCTCCGTAATCGTTCCAACGGTGGAGCGTGGATTGTTGGAGGTTGTTTTTTGATCTATGGAAATAGTGGGCGACAGTCCACGAATTTCATCTACTTTTGTATCCTCATTGATATTTGAAATAATCATTCGTGCATATGTCGAAAGACTCTCAAGATAACGCCGTTGTCCTTCTGCGTAAATGGTATCAAAAGCAAGAGATGATTTTCCAGATCCAGAAACTCCTGTTATCACTACGAGTTTATTCTTTGGTATGTTGACTGAAATATTCTTCAAATTGTGAGTCTTGGCTCCTATGACTTCTATATAATGAGACATGTGAGGTAATTGCAGATTAAAGAATTATAAAAATAAATCATCGATTACGAGGGTTTAGTATATACGAAAGGATAGAAAAGTGAAAAAGATTTTCTAAAAATCTTTTTCACTCTTCTTGAGCTTTAGGTTGTTTTTGTTTTTTCCCATTCTAAAAGTAGAATCTGCAAAAGATAGTATATAGAGCCTATTTGTATGATATTAAAAAATCTTTTGACATAGCATCTCTTTTCTATACAATACCACCACTTTCAATTTTCGAAGCATGATGTTGCTGTCATAAGACAACCTCTCACAATGCATACAGATTCTAAAAGTCGTTAAAAAGATTAATCTTCATTATTTTAGGGAATAATTCCCTAACTATGCAGATTTATTTATTTTATACGTAATACTATATTATAGTTTTTGTAACTTTATATTAAGATGGCTGGACTTATCGGGAAAAAGCTTGAAATGACTCGTATCATCAAGGGTGATGCAATGGTCGCAGTAACGCTTGTTAAAATCCCAGAAATTAAAGTAGTACAAATCAAAACCATTGATACCGATGGATATGAAGCAATTGTTCTTCAGGCAAATGATGGAAAAATCTCTCACATGAGAGAGGTATCGTTTACTGGTAGCATGGCGAGTCTCAAGGTTGGAGATATAGTAAGTCTTGATGTTCTGGACGGTATAGAAATGGTAACTGTGGAAGGTATATCTAAAGGTAAGGGATTTGCCGGAGCTATGAAACGACATAATTTTGCCGGAGGGCCTGCTGGACATGGATCAAAATTTCACCGTGCTCTTGGTTCTATTGGTTGTCGTAAGCCACGTCGAACAAAACCAGGCCAAAAAATGCATGGACATATGGGACTTGATAAGATTACTCTTAAAAAGATTCAAGTTGAGCTCGTAAATAAAAATATTAATGTTATTGCTCTTCATGGACCAGTTCCAGGAGCTCGTAACTCACTCGTAATTTTAGATTTCTAATTGTATCTTATTCATGGAAGCAGTTCTCTATACTAAGGAAGGAAAAGAAAATGGAACATATAGCCTCAAAGATGAATTGTTTGGACGAGAAGTTCAGATGGGCCTCATTCACCGACTTCTTCGATTTCAACGCTCTAATGCGCGTATTTCTATTGCACATGCAAAAACTCGTGCAGAAGTCATCGGCTCTACTCGTAAGCTCTATAAGCAAAAATGAACTGGTAGTGCTCGTGTAGGGGATGCGCGTTCTCCAGTTAGACGAGGAGGAGGAGCTGCATTTGGTCCTTCAAAAGACAGAAATTTTACGATACGCATGAATAAAAAGGAACGTCGAGCCGCATTATTCTCTCTTCTCTCTGCTAAGGCCGGAGAAAACTGAATTAAGATTGTAGAGTCCTTTGGGTCTGACACACAAAAGACAAAACATATGATAGACCTTGTTACTAAAATGAATATTACATCAGGAGTGTTTGCGATTTGTCCAGAAGACACTTGAGCATTTCTCGCTGGTCGTAACATTCCAACCGTAAAATTTATAGGAGTCAATTATCTTAATCCTATGGATCTTCTCAAATATAATAATCTTGTTTTTACAAAAGCATCGATTGAAAAACTCTATTCTATGTACTTGTAATTGTTAAATAATCTGTAATCTGTAATTTACCACCGTATGTCACTTTATACTATTATTAAAAGACCTATTATAACAGAAAAGAGTCAAAAACTCGAACTCGAAGGAGTATATACCGTTATAGTAACACCTGAGTCTACGAAGGTAGACGTACGCACTGCATTTGAGCGTCTCTATGGAGTTCAAGTGGAAAAGGTAAATATGATTACTACTCGTGAAAAATTTCGCAATAGTAAACATGGAGTTCAGGTAAAACGAAAAAGTCGGCTCAAGGCCATGGTTACATTGAAGAAAGGTGAAAGAATCGCTGATCTTCAAAAAATTACTATCAAAGATTAATTTTATTCACTGCTTTATAATATAGTATGGCAATCAAGAAATTTAAACCAACTACTCCAGGACGCCGACAGATGACTGGATACACATTCGATGAGCTTACTGCTACCGAACCGCATAAAGCTCTTACGTATTTTATCAAGAGTAAAGCTGGTCGCAATAGTGCAGGTCGTATAACAGTACGTCATCAAGGCGGTGGTCATAAAAAACTCTATCGAAAAATAGACTTCTTTTTTACAGACAAACTTGATGTTCCTGCAAAAGTCGAAACTATTGAATATGATCCATTTCGAACTGGTTATATTGCTCTCGTATGTTACTATGATGGTGAACGTCGCTATGTTCTCGCTCATAAAGATATGAAAGTGGGTGATATTATTATCACTGCAGATAATGCAAAACCAGTGAATGGAAATCGTCTCTCTATTGGAAATATTCCAACCGGTCTCTCTGTTTATAATGTAGAACTTATAGTGAATGCTGGAGCATCGAGTGTTCGTTCTGCTGGAGCGTCAGCCACTATTGTTACACAAGAGTGAGAATATACCCAAGTTAAGCTTCCTTCTTGAGAAATTCGACGAGTACATAAGAAATGTTATGCAACTATCTGAGTTGTTTCCAATGTCGATCACAATCAAATTGTTATTGGAAAGGCAGGACGTTCTCGTTGGATGGGTATACGACCAACCGTTCTTGGAATGTCCATGAATGCCGTAGATCACCCACACGGATGAGGAGAAGGGCATCAATCCCTGGGACAAAGAAATGGGCCAAAAACCCCTTGGGGGAAGCCAGCTCGTGGAGTAAAGACACGACGTCGAACAACCACTGATCGTTGGGTAGTAAGAACTCGTCGAGGAAAACTCCTTGGATAATCTATTTTTATATAAACAGAGTACACAATTTAACTTCATTTAATCCGTCAACACTATGACACGTAGTCTCAAAAAAGGACCTTATGTAGACGTTCGCCTTGTACAAAAAGTTGAACGACTGAATGAGTCAGGAAAGAAAACTGTTATCAAAACATGGTCAAGATCATGTACAGTGACTCCAGAGTTCGTTGGACACACCTTCGGAGTGCACAATGGAAAAGTTCACACCCCTGTCTTTGTTACGGAAGATATGGTTGGACATAAACTCGGGGAATTCTCATTTACCCGAAAATTTATTGGACATTCTGGAAATAAGTAATAGTTATTTTTCACTTCATTTTTTCTCTATGAAAGCAATTGCACATAATATTCGTATATCCGACAAAAAGCTCAATGTTATAGCTAAGATTGTTCGAGGTATGGAGGCAAAAAAAGCCCTTGATATCTTGAAGTTTATGCCAAATAAAGGAGGAGCTCTTATGTATAAAATTTTAGCTTCAGCTGTAGCCAATGCATTGCATAATGATATGCAAGAACTTCCTTCTCTTGCAATCGGTTCAGTAAATGTTACTAAAGGTATTGTCTATAAGCGTGGAAATCCCATTTCTCGTGGACGATCTCATCCAATCTTGAAAAGAACATCAAATGTACTTCTCGAACTTCGAGTTAAATAATTCTTATTTTCATAATTTGCTTTCGCATT
>CALREC010000044.1 GCA_943355085.1 Candidatus Altimarinota bacterium | reverse complement strand
CTTTGAAACAACAGACTTGGCCACAGAAGTGCTATTAATAGAAACTTCTGACGAAGGTGTGCTTGAGTCATTTTTTACAGATCAAGTATCTGAAGATTTTTGAGTATTGAATTTATCCAAAAAACACGAAGAAAGTACTAGGGGAGTTACCGCAAGAAGTACGAAAATTTTTTTCATAAACAAAAGAAAGAAAATAATAAAAAGTGACGGAATTCTATATATTTTTAGCTTTTTTGCAAACATAAAATGGATTTTTCTAAACCAATTCTTAATGCATCATCACCATCACCTATTCCCTCACCTGTTTTTGTACGTTTGTCGAGGAGTATGAGCTCAGAAAATAATACTCTTATTCTCGAAGAATATTTCATATTTTTCTTCATCTTCTCAAAAACATATGGATGAATTTTGAGAAGAGATTGGACCTGACTCGGCTCGTAGTTCATAGAAATAAGCTTCTGTGCATACAGAAAATTTCTGAGCGTCGACACAAGACTTGAAAAGACATAGTGAATATTATGTGTCTCGAGAATATTTATACATTCCTTATATGCAAGAGCATTATCCAGTGCAAAAAGTGCATCGGTAAGGTTAAATATAGATGTTTCGATATTTGGCATAATCGTTGCCCTTATATCTTCTTCAGTAATTCATATTTCTTGCTTGTATAGAGCCAATTTATCTATTTCCCTCTCTATACGATTCATATCTCCTCAAGTATACTCTAGAAATCGGACCAAACCATTCATATCTATGTGAGGAAGTTTTTTGCGTATATATTCCTTCAGAGCACTTCATTCAAGGTGTGCATATTCCTTCACAGTAGCTTCAGCGATAAGTTTCTTATAGAGCATTTTTCGCTTATCTGGTTCACTCGAGACAAAAAGTACTATGGTTGTTGTGGGAATATGATCGAGTGATTGAATCAGGCTGAGCTCAAGATCATTTGTCTTGGAGTCAAGATCATCGATACCTTCATGGTCTTTAGAATTCACAGAAAATGGTACGTCTTCCAGAATTATCAGACGTTTTTCTCCAAGAAAAACAGGAGTCAGAAGTTCTGACTGAAGATTGATCTTTATCATGCTATCCTTATCCAATCTCGAGATATTATATTCACCATATTTTTTGGCAAAAATATCTATCCAAGCATCGAGATCACGCCTCAAAAAGACATGATTGGTACCAGTAAAAAATACTATGTTTGATCGGGGCATAAAGAGCGATAAAAAGATGATGGAGAGATTATAGAGATTTTTCTTCGTCAAGCAAAAGTTTTGCGTTTTCTGTTGTATCGAATAGAATAAGTCTCACTACTTCTTTTATCAACAAAATATGAGCATTCAAACCAATTGGAATCTGACAAAATATTTTTTTACTTGAATCGACGATCCAAGACTCCTTGCAAATATCGATTCAATAATTCCTCTTGCGGAAGACTTTACAAAAAAATATAAAAATATTATCAAAACTTTCAATACTCCACAACAAGTTCTCCAGTATTATACGGATTATGAAAAAATGTCCCACGAAATGGGTACTGGTAGTATATACCTTTCATATCTCCAATCACTCGATACACAAAATGACATCGTGATAAAGAAAATGGGTGAACTGGAATGTATTTTTATAGAGGCTTCATCAAAACTTCTATTCATATCTCAGGAATGGAAAGAACTCGGATTCGAGAAAATAATGGCACTTGCCAATAATCCAGCCCTTACAAGCTATAAAAATGCGCTTATCTCGAAAGCTGATAATCTACGCTACATCCTCGGGGAACGAGAAGAATTTGTATTAAATGAGAAATCTCGAGCACTTGGAGTGGTAGAATCCCTCCGGGAAGAGCTTGCCAACTCTTATACTTTCGAAATAGAGCTTGATGGCGAGAAAAAAACCATGACTGAAGAAGAAATACGCAGTCTTCGAACCAGTCCCGACCGAAAAATACGAGAGAAATCTTATGAATCACTCCGGCAGGTTTATGGGAGTAAGCAAGCCCAGATTACTCTTGGAAATATCTATGCCTGAATCGTCAAAGACTGGGTTTCCGATGTGAAGCTTCGTGGATATAAAACGATCATGGAACCACGTAATACTTCGGAAGAACTTGAAAACGAAGTTGTAGATATGCTTCTACAGGAAGTACAGTATGCGTACCCCCTCTTTGCTCGTTTCATAGAGGCCAAACGAAAACTTATGGGCCTAGATGTATTTCATATCTACGATGTGCAAGCACCCCTCTGAAATATCGAAAAGGAATTTAGTTTTGATAGTGCTGTCGAGCTTCATCTCGAAACTATGAAAGATTTCGATGAAGAGTTCCACAGTTATTCTCTCGATATGCTCGAGTCATGAAGAATCGATGCCTTTCCAAAATACGGGAAACGTTCCGGGGCTTTTGCGAGCTATCGAGCCTGAGAACCGAGCTTCGTCCTCCTCAATCATACAGGAAAGCTCCGTGATGTTTCAACACTTTCTCATGAACTTGGTCATGCAACCCATGGATATCTCTCTCAAGGACAAAAACCTGCCGTATACGATAGTCCTCTGTCTCTTGCAGAAACTGCTTCCATATTTAATGAGATGCTTCTTTCCGAAAAAATTCGTAGAGAACTCTCAGTCGAAGAATACAAAGAATTTCTCAACGAAAAACTCTCCGACATATTTGCAACTATTTTTCGTCAGATTCAGTATATATCTTTCGAGCGACGTGCTCATGAGGCAATTTTTGCAGGACAAGAGTTGACGTATCACGATTTCAATCGTATGTGGCGTGAGGAACAAGTGCGTATGACAGGAACGAGTATTGTATACGACGTAAGCGCAGACGATGAATCTGGATGGTCCATGATTCCGCATATATTCGGAAGTCCATTTTATTGCTATGCGTATGCCTTTGGAAATATCCTCGTATTTGCACTGTATAATAGATATATCCAGGAAGGAGTAAGTTTTGTAGAACATTATAAAGATATTCTCAGATCTGGTGGGTCGAAGCGACCAAAAGATCTCCTTGCCGAAAACGGCTTTGATATAACTTCACCAAAGTTCTATCAAAACGCTATCGAAGAAATAGAGAAGATGGTTCATGAGTTTGAGGAATTGGTCACAAAAAAATAAAATCAAAAAAATCGATATACTATGCAATCCTAATAAATTAAGCCCCTACTACATGACCCAATTCGAAAGCATTATCGCACAAGTTGCAGCAGCACTTTCGATTACATCACTCGATGTATACGTTTTTTTTTGTATGATAGTGATAGTAGGAATTCTTAGTATCATCGGTCTTGCCCGAATATATTCTATTTTTTTTGGCATGGTGCTTGGAATTGGAATATTTGTTCTTTTTTCAACCATACTAGCACCGGAACTTCAGACACCAGAAACGCTCAGTCTCATAAGTGATACATTTGCTAAAATTCTTATTGGCTCATCTGTATATCTTATATTTATACTTACTATACTCGTACCTTTAAATGGGGGAATAGTTGTAAGCCTGCCAAAAACCTCAATCTGAAAACTCCTACAAACACCACTGCTTGCTCTTTCTATTATACTTTTTCTCTTGAGCGTGTTTCTTGGCCTCGTAGAACAAAATTATATATTTCTGCATACTGATAGTGCTTTTGTTTTTCTGAAACAATTTACGTTCTATGCCGATATTAGAAACTCGATAGTTTTTACCTTTATCGGATCACATATTCCAACAATTATTATCCTTTCTATCGGATTCATTATATACAAAATGCTTTTTTCAGATATTATGACTGCCCTCATAGTCTCTCTTATCGGGAGCCTTAAAAAACAAAAAGCTGCACAGGGAATATCGCACCATGCCAATAGTCATAATGATCAAGACGAAGAAGAACATGATCATGAACAGAAGCATGAAACCCAACACGAAGAGATCGAGGGGACTCATGGATGACATTGACATCATTAAAGGCATGACTACCCCTCACTCACAACATCCGCCAGATTCATTATCGGCTGCATGATACCAACGGCAATAAATCCAACCACAATTGCCATAGAAACAATAATAATCGGTTCAAGCAATTTATTGATAGAATTGATCGTTGTGTCAACCTCCTCATCATAAAAATCTGCTATTTTTAGAATAATAGTATCAAGCTTTGCTGTTTCTTCTCCTACTTTAATCATCTGCACAAGCATTTCCGGAAAAAGAGAATCGTCCTCAAGACTCTCTCCTATCTTAATACCTTTTTTGATATCTTCTCGGAGCAGGAGAATTCTTTGACGATAGGCCTCATTTCCGACCACATCAGATACGATTCGAAGTGATTCTACAATCGATATACCGCTCGATAACAGATTCGAGAGAACACGGGCAAACTTTGAAAGGATAACTTTCTGTATCACTTTTCCCATAATAGGAAGACGGAGTAGTATCTTATCAAACCTGTAATGTCCAGATTCAGTATTACGCCAAAAAGAAATAGCTATCACGGAACCAACTAAGAGTATAATAATAAGCCACCAATACCCAACAAAAAAATCACTCGTTGCAATAAGGACTTTGGTTATTGGTGGTAATTTATCTTTATCTCCAAAAATTTCTACAATTTTTGGTACTACCATCGTCATAAGAACCATGATAGATCAAAACATTACCATCATAATGGCCACAGGATACATAAGGGCTCATTTTAATTTTTTGGATACACCAGACACCTTTTCTGTCTGATCAGCCAGTTGAATCAAGGCAAGATTCAGTTTTCCTGTTTTTTCACCTGACTCTATAATAGAACATTCCGCATCAGAAAAATTTTCACCATATTCACGTAATGTTTGACTGAGACTCGTACCAGATCGAATACCCTTAATAATATTTTCATAGGCCTTTTGTAATAATACATTCTTTTCTTGTTTTCCAAGAATTGTTATCGCTTTCATTATAGACAGTCCCGCTCCTACCATAGTGGCCAAGAGTCGAAAAAAAATTACTTTCTGCTCCAATTTAATGTTTTGTCGAGAAACAATCCATTCATCAATAGATGCGAGGTTAAAATTCATCCCTTTGTTCTTTATAGTCTTTTGTTCAGCCGGTTTCGTATCTAGGATAATAAAATCAGACATATGCAGGATTGTTAATTTTTAATTTTACAGTATATAGATAATGGCGCATACTGTACGAGTATTCTTTGATTTTCACCTAAAAATATTTTACTCCTCTTTTGCGGCAGCATATACTTCTGTAAGTGATGTTAGGCCATTGAGAGCCTTGATAATACCATCTTGTTCCAAAGAAATCATCCCATCTGTTATGGCCACTTCATTAATTTCAACACCGCTCGCTCATCTGAGGATTAATTCCTTAATCTTAGGTGTAATCTCCATAATTTCATAAATACCGACTCGTCATTTATAGCCAGTTTGATTACATTTTTCACATCCACCTGGTTCATAAAAAACAGGATTTGCAAGCATTTCTGGTAATACACGAGCATTGAGCTCTTCCTTGTCGGTTCTTGAGATAGCTTTTTTAAGTGACTGCTTTGTCCTGTCGTCCAAATTATTCACGGAAATAGATTTTTTACAATCACAGAGCCGACGAATCAATCGTTGTGCTATAATCGCGTTAATAGAAGCTGGAAGTAAAAAAGCTTGTATTCCCATGTTGAGAATACGAGTGATCGTTTCTGCAGCAGAATTGGTATGGATAGTCGAGAGAACGAGATGCCCCGTAAGAGACGCTTCAATAGCAATATTAATCGTTTCAGAGTCTCGTATCTCTCCAACCATAATTATATCTGGATCCTGACGAAGAGCAGTACGGAGACCACTGGCAAATGTATATCCGATAGTTGGAAATACCTGACTCTGATTGACGCCATCAATAGTATTTTCTACTGGATCTTCCAGAGTCATAATATTTACATCTGGTTTATTGAGTTCTGCAAGACACGAGTAAAGGGTAGTAGATTTTCCAGATCCGGTTGGACCAGATGTGAGTATGACTCCATTTGGGAGAGATATGGCCTTAGCAAGTATTCGTCCGTTTTTCCCTTCGATACCAAGTTTTTGTAAAGGTGGAGCTTTTTTACTCTTATCTACGATACGCATAACTATTTTTTCTCAAACAACGGTTGGGAGTGTCGAGACACGCATATCAAGACCTTTTCCTTGCAGGGAAATAGAAATACGTCCA
>CALREC010000043.1 GCA_943355085.1 Candidatus Altimarinota bacterium | reverse complement strand
GAGATCATATTTCTTCTTCATGATGTTTGCCGCATCCAAGAGAGCTTTTGTACCGACCAACTTTGTCAGATAACTCATATAGATTTTCCCTTGAAATTCTACTGATTTCCAGAGAACCACGAGGCGGCCTATATGATCCATGTGAGCATGAGTGATCACGACCGCATTTGGAATCACTTCCACCTGCGAGTTGAGATGACCCATAGATCCAGAACCCTGATGACAGCCAATATCGACACAAAAGCGAAGCACAGACCCTTCCATGTAGGTCATTTTACCTATATGGAATGAACCAGTCAGATTCTGATTGGTTCCTTCGGGATTTTCTTCTGTTTTTGGATCATCGATACCACCGTAGCTTGTAACACTCATGCTACGAACATAGGGGTTTTCCACTGTAAAAATAGCCATGAATATTACTCCTGTATATGGTGAATGATTTGAGACTGTTAATGAACCAAATATTGTATACATATTTTTTATAAATATGCAAGTTTGTTTTTGAGAATCGAGGGGAATTATTTTTGCAAGCTGATTTTTTTGACAAACCTTTCCTTTTCCATACAATGGGCGCACTTTATTATTTATACAGGAGATCTATCATGATTGTATACACTATTAAGAACGATTCCGAATCAAATGAGAAGCTCATACTTCGATACAAGAAGATGTTCTTCCAGACTCGTGTAGCAAACAAGCTTCGTAACTGACGCTACGCTGTACGAGCCCCTTCTTCTCGAAAAATTCGAGAAAAGGCGATTATTCGTCAAGTGTACAGAGATATCAACGAAAAAGCACGAGCGTAATAGTTCATGTAAAAATACCACCCCGAAAAATCGGGGTGGTATTTTTTTGTAAAATAAAGAAATATATGTTAAACTACAAAAGATAGCTCAAATATATCCTTTTTATACAAAAACATGATTTCTCAAAAAATAAGAACCAACGCCTCTATCTCATATTTTTTTCTCGGTTGGCTTTTTTTGCTCGCAAAAAATAATCCAAATTTTGCAGATCCGTATATTAAGGCACACGCTAAAAATGCGACCAAAGGACATGTGATCTTTTTTACATCCTATTTTTTTTATTGATATTTCCTGAGTGGTTTTTTTTCCTACTCACTCCCCGTCATTCAGATAACTGTGGATCATCTTATCCAAGTCGGATTTTTTACCCTGCTTACCTTTTTTATCATCTATGGAGTACAACAAAGCCAAAAATGAGAAGCAGAAGATACAAAAAAATCCTGAGGAAATATATTCTCCGTAGAGTGAAGAACTTTTTATATAAAAGGTGCGTCAGAAGCACAGAGAATCATCTTGGTACTCTCACACATACCCTTTGTCGGGATGGTTGTATCTAAAAGATATCCCAACATAGTTACTATGCTCGGTGCAAGATGGTCTTCTCTTTATGCATGCATATACATACTTTCTTTTATACACGGGGGATTCGATTCTCTTTCTACCATCCTATTGTTCATAGGAATACTCGGGATATTATTTTTAGCGGTACGTTTCATGACGCAAGATGAGTGCTATATTTCTGCATACTATGAAAAAATACCAAGCATAAATTCCCTCTATGTTGCAGTAAGATCATTGCCTGGATACTTTGTAAACATAGGACACGTGGCCTTTGGAAAAAAAGATACCATTTCATGGGCAGAAAATATGAAGAACATACAAGAAAAAGATAAAACTTTTCATACCACCCTGCAGGAATTTTTTGCAGATGACACACTCCCGTTCCCTTCTTATCTCATATTTGTCCCATTCTGCAATATCATATTTCTCCCGAAGCTTCTGCGCACCAGAAATACTCGATATATTCTCGCCATCGGGCAATGACTCATCATAACGCTTCTGGCGATTGGCATAGGAATCTTCTCTACCTTTACATCTTCTGTGGCATTGCTCCTCTTGTTTCCTATTGTTTATGGGATTGCCTCGCTGGAATCAGATGTATTTATTCGGATACCAATAGTATATGAGGTATATTCCATTATCAATACACTGACATTTGGACTTCTCAGTAATAGTAAACGAATTCGTGCAGTACAAAAGCAAGATATGGCCGTCAGTTATAAAATGGAATAGGATTCACATATTTGTCAATGCAATTTTTTGACTCCAATACAAATATACGATACGATAATGAAGTCACATATAAACACATATATATTTCATACAAAAATACATATTATGGAACTCACCCCAACACCCACGACTGATGGTCTCGATATTCTTGCTATTTTGGACACGCAAGATATCATAGATGCGTCTAAAGATCCCTTGGGAGACATAGAAAATATGGTTATAGAGGAGATCTGAGAACCAGCTCTATCGATTGTCCAAAAAGAGTCTCTTATGAGTCGTTTTCGTCGAGTAAGTGTTCCAAAAATTCAATTTGCCTGCTATTATCTTGGTATATCGAGTATTGTTTTTGTCATACTTCTGACCAGTACTAATTGGAATTCTTACTCTACCATACTCTCTGCCTATCTCAATCCACAATACCTTACAAATTCTAAGAATGACATCATATCCGTACTCGATAAATCACGTGTTATGGTATATGCAGACAATAGTACGGATACGGGTGCAAATCAAGAAGAACAAACCAACCTCAAGAAAAAATTAGAAGAAAGTAATAATACGATACATGAGGATGTATTTTCACCAAAACGACTTATACCCGGAGAAGCAAAAGTAAACATAGACCTTGAGATTACCCCCTATGATAATCGTATCATCATACCAAAAATTGGAAAAAACATCCCACTTGTAGACGTACAGCTCGATAGTGGATTTGACTTCGAGCACATTGAAAACATATTCATGCAGGAACTCGAAAAAGGCATAGTACGCTATCCTGGAACAGCAAAACCTGGAGAAAAAGGAAATGCGTTCATATTTGGACATAGTTCGAATTATCCATGGGTTAAAGGAGAATATAATAGTGCATTTGTTCTACTCGATGAACTCATATTTGGAGATGAGATCATCGTATACTATAACCAGAAAAAATTTACCTATATCATCCGTGAGAAAAAAGTGGTCAAACCAGGGAATGTAAAAATCCTCGAGCGAGATAAGGAAAAAAAGGAAATATCACTTATGACATGCTGGCCCATCGGAACAACCCTCAATCGACTCATAGTATTTGCAGAACTCCAAGAAGACAAATAATAGCCTCCCAAACCCCCTCCCAAAAAGAGAGGGAGTCAAGTTATACTTTTAATTACATTATTATGCTGCCAGATATCTATATATTCCAATACAATTCTCAGAATCTTCAGGCTTTTTCATATGCATTCAGTCCAGAAAACCTTATGACCCCTCTGATCGTTCTTTGAATCCTCATCCTCTATGCGTGTGCCTATTATTTAGCTCCTCATCTATATAGTGCTTTTCTTGCACGTCAGAAAAAACAAGAGAAAGACGCAAAGCGCAATATCATAAAAGATCTTATCCTCATGAAAGAAGTACAGGGGGAGCTCGAAAAAGAAATCGAACAATCACTGCTCAATATAACCCTGCAAGGAAAGGGGGCATAAAATCTACACTACTATAGACTGGTAGTGCTTGCTTGTTGAATCTCCATGTGTCATCCCGACCATAGTAGAGGGATCTCTTTAGGTCGAGTCTTTTGGCATTACAGTTCTTAAAAGTACAAATCTTGTAAGGATAATTCAACTAATAATAATCACATATTTATTATGTCGGTAGATAGTCCATCGTACATTCCAAAATTGCAGAATGCCATTAAAAACTCGCCAGATCAGGAGTTGTTATTAAGGCAGAAACAAGAAGATTTAAAAATACGTATGGAATCACAACTTCTCAAGTGATTCGATGAACAGTTTTTAATGCAATATCTGAAAAATTATCATCATATAGATACGAGTAGACTCAGTGAAACTATGAAGAAGAAGTTTTCTGAAGAGATGACTCTTTGTATAAAAGAAATCAATAGTAAACCTTTGAAAGAGAGCATTAATTCATTGAGAGTTATTAGAACTACCATGAGTTGACGCATAGAATCTGGAATGGATGATGCCTTTTATCACAAGATGATTATTTCAAACACGCTTCGCAAGAAAATAATCATTATCGATGAAGCTATTAATCTCATTACTTCCGATAAAATAAAGGTGTGAAATATAGAATATAAAAGAGATGAGTATGAGCGATTTAAGAATGGCTTATCTAATTTGGATAAAAAATATTGACTCAATGTTTCCTCGACAATAGGGGAAAAAATAGTATTATGAAAAGTTGGAAGTTTCAACCTTGATAACGCCTTAAAGAGTTGCCTTGATGATCTTTCTTATCGATTACAAACCATTGCTAGTGAGAGTAATAAGCAATCAGATTATGACAAAAGCAAGGCTCTATATAATGCTAGTCGGGGTATCATTGAAGAATATCGAAATTTACATACCACATTTGACACTCAGAATACCAGAATGTATACACAACTATTTTCCTGATTCAGAGATGCTCCTTCTGGAATATGATTGAATGGCGGGAGACACGAAGAACTCGAACGAGCGTTCGCCGATAAACTCGTAGATATAGAAAATATGAGCATGGCAGACATTATTATATTTTTTTCCTCGATTCTACCGTATCTATCGTTAATCCTTTGACCAGTTGCTGGTGCAGCTTTTTCCTGACTATGATGAGCTCAGGATCTACTTCAAGCATATAATGGCGTGAATTTTGATGGGTCCCTACAGTCAAAGTCCGAACGGTGAGCAAATATATGAACTTGATTGTTATGAGCTAGTCTCCTGGGATGAACTCTGTACGGTGCTATAAAAATAGCAAAATCCGCAAAAGTTATCTCTATGATTGATAAAGTTATTGAAAGGTTGCAAACTTTAGTTACCAAAGTGAATAAAATTTCACTCTCAGTTGAGCTACCAAAAGATCAGAAAACATTCGATATGGCACCAAAAATCATAAAATATCTTCAAGATTTTAAAAATCCTAAACCATCATGAGTAAAATAGGAATAGGAATTTTCGACTATACTTCCACAATCCATTCCTCTGTCTTTCAAACCTGACAACCCAATTCTAAATAATTCCCATATACTATCTGGGAAAGGGTCGTCAAGCTCAACTTCTCCATGTCCAATAGATCTTTTAAGAGAACTTTTTCCAAAGAGAAATTATTCATAGTCACCGTAGAGATCGCTCAAAAATTCAGAGCCGCAAAAAGCGCTTTAACATGGGCACACTCACGCGGTGGAGGGATAAAACAAATATCTTCGCGCTTTGATTTATAATCCTTGGTCGAATACATAAGATTTCGGATATTAACACCGATAGTTACAGGAGCATCTTTTAGGGGGACAATAAAACGATTCTCTTTGACGTCAAAATACCCGAGACTTGTATAAAGCTCTTGAATGATTTGCACCTCTTCACGAAGTGTACAGTTGATAATATGGATTTTCTTCCTTTCACGGAGAGCTTTTTCGACAAGTGATTGAAAAATTTCGAATTCTTTCTCTCCCGGATATACGTCATTCCAGAGCTTATAATCTTTTCTAAATTCGACGCGATCATTTCGAAAGTTTTTGAGGAGTTCGGCAAGGTCGACAATAATAGGAGAAGAAACCTCTGTCGCAACATGAAAGAGATACTGATTATCCAGTGTATCAGTATCTGGAATGAGGGTGATGGAGTGGGAAAGGACTTGTTTCATAGAAGAATTATTTTATGTTTTCTCAAATACAGGTATCCTCTTCATCAATACAATCTTTATCAATTACTTTTATTATACGCATTAAAAAGTTAACCTCGTATAGTCTCTGATTTTTTATTCTCAGATTTTATTCGCTTCTCCGCCTTTGTTATACTTTCCGTGCTCGGGAGATTTTCTGGCATAGTTCCTCCGATTTCATGGATAGTGGAGCGAATCTTCTTGCCGACTTCGAAGTGAGCTTTACTTACTTTGGCTTGCCCCTGGATACCATCACGTCTGATTTTTGCTTCTGCCTGGGTAGCACGAAAGAGATTTGCACCCAGTTCTTCTGACCCCATATGATCGAGGATCTTTTGGGACGGTTTCAGTTTCTTTTTTGTATGAATATCTTTGCTTCGCATGCCACCATAGAGTCCCATATATCAAAAGTCTGTGAACTCGCCATAATTCCAAACTCCCGCTTCTTTTGCAG
>CALREC010000042.1 GCA_943355085.1 Candidatus Altimarinota bacterium | reverse complement strand
AATTGAAGATACGTTTATCTCAGATATCAAAGGACTCTTTTCAACGACTTACTCTGCCCTTAGATACTGAATTAAATAAGATATGAGATGAGATGAAATTTGATAATCCCTATATTTGGATGAAATATAAAGTGCTCGCATACAAGCATGATGAAAAGAAAAAGATTGAAACCATCTGAGATCTTATCGTGCATTGCTCGCCGGGTGGAGATATTTGTTCTAAAAGAATGCGTTTTTTTAATATATGCATGTGAAAGTATTTTTCAGTTGATGTACATGCCTTGGATCCTCAGATGAAAGTGGATGATTTCTTAAATACCTCTCAAATCAAAGAACTCTCGATTCATAGGGACTTTATATTGGAATGGTTATATTATGAATACTATCAAGTAGGAGAGAAGGTTGCCAAGTGGTCTAACTATAACGAAGGTACCAGGAAATGAAATTGGAATAATTATATTTAATCTTTTTAGTCGTAAAATTGCAAGATCAGATATATATTTTGAGTCTATTCTTACGAAAAAATAGTGACATAGCAAGCTTATTATCTATTGGAATTTTGGATATTTTTCGTATCATACCAAAAGAGGGGTTAATGATAAAAGATTGTGTAATTGCGTTTTTTCTTTTTTATACTTTATATAGTGTCTGAATCATTCTATGACCAATACATCTATTTTCTATTTTCGCCAGGATCTTCGAACGCATGACAACCGTGGACTTATCGAGTGTATTAAAAACTCTCGTCATGTTCTCCCTATTTTCATACTTGATGAGAATCTTATTTCTGGATTTGGTGGACTATCTGATCAAAAGTTCTCATTTCTTCGTGAGATGCTTGAAAATCTATCGAAAGAAATTTTAGAACTCGGAGGAGTGAGGCTCTCTGTTTTTGTCTGAAAGCCTGAAGAGATTATCCAAAAAATTGTTTGAAGTTACAATATAGATGCCGTATACTGCAATCGTTCCTATGGTCGATACGGTATGACTCGTGATCTGAAACTTATGAATATTCTGAAAACCCAAGGTACGAGTTTTCATCTCTGTTCTGATTATCTTATCGTAGAGCCAGAGGATATTCCCGTCAGAAAAGTCTTTACTCCTTATTTTCGACTCTGGAAACAGTTCATAGAACATAGAGCCGATAGTATTGAGATTATCAAAACTCCATCTTTCTCGGGTATATCTACTTTCGAATGAAAAGATGCGAGCGATTTTATTCCATGAGATCAGCATCCGTATTTTACGTTTGCTTTTGGTCGAAAAAGAATAGCTGAATATATTCGAGTCAATTATGAAGATACAAGAAATCGTCTTGATATAGATGGAACTTCAAAACTTTCCCCTTACATGCGATTTTGAGTATACTCTATTCGGGAAATATATGCTCAAGCTCACGGAATCTCTGAAAGCTTTGTGAGTGAGCTTGCCTGGCGTGAGTTCTGGCAACACATAGCATATCATTTTCCAGAAACAAAAATGGTGGAATTTCAAGAAAATAAACGGCATATCCAGTGGGATGGAGCCAATATGTTATACGATGCTTGGTGTCGAGGAGAAACCGGTTATCCAGTCGTAGACGCCAGTATAAAACAACTCTTGAAAACAAACTGGATGCATGGGAGGGCTCGAATGATTGTCGCTAGTTTTCTGACGAAAGATTTGCATATTGACTGGCGTCTTGGAGAAGCTTTTTTCAAAAAACACCTTCTCGATTATGATGAAAATGTCAATTTTGGGAACTGGCAATGGTCTGCTTCGGTTGGCGCTGATCCTAAGCCTCTTCGTATTTTCAACCCTTCGCTTCAAAGCCAGAAATTTGATCCTGAGGCAAAATTTATACGTCAGTACATACCTTGACTACAAAGCGAATTAATAGAATCAATACATAATCCATCGGAAATTCCACTGGGATACGCGCTACCAATAGTAGATCACCATGCCGAACAAAAAAGAGCCCGAGAGCTCTATAGGAGACCCGACGATCATCAGATGCATTTGATTGATGTATAAAATTTATTTTATACATCAATCTATGAGTCTTGTATGATTTTCATTCTTGGCTCTTGGGTATGTTTTACGAAAACATATGTTGTTATTTTAACGACCTCTATTGGCAGCTCGTCCTGGCCGCTGTCTATTGTTTATGTTATTTCCTTGGGCTCCGCGAAATTGATGTGCTACTGGAAATGCTGGGCCAGATCGAGAAATAGGTGGTTTCGGAGGAAGAGTCTTTGCTTTTTCTTCAGGTATTTCTATTTCTATCTCAGTAAGGAGATCTTTGTTTTCTTCATCTTTTTTCATACAATAAAAGTTAAAAATATAGTATAAAATAGTATCATGTAGTCTAGTATAGCTATAGTAGTAGGTATTTGCAAATGGAAAATAAAAAATATAATTTGTTGGTCATTGAATACATCAAGTTTTTCCTCTGTATATTAGGCTTAATGGGTGGGTATTTCGGTTTTTTTTCGGACAATGAAAAAGTTGCTGTATATTTTATCTGGCAATAGATCAGTTCTCTGTATGAGTGATTTTAGAGAAATGTCTGATATCGACGATTTTGCAAAAAATAGGAGAGAATTTTTTTCAGGAAAATACTTTTGCCTTTTTCTGTTTTTTCCATATACTTGGCCCCGCTTCTTGTCAAAGAGCTTTTTTTAAAGCTATTTTTACCTGAAATTATTACATGGCGGTCGTAGTTCAATTGGTTAGAGCGCCAGACTGTGAATCTGGATGTTGCGAGTTCAAGCCTCGTCGACCGCCCCATTTTTTTATTTTTTAACCTTTAATTTTTTATGTCTAAAGCTGAAGATTTTGGATTAGTACTCAAAGATAGTGCACCAATACATACTCCAAACATGGGAGAGCTCGTATCTGGAACGGTTGTAAGTGCCAATCAAAAAATGATTCTTGTAGACCTTGGTGGTCAATTCACCGGTATTATATCTGGATCTCATATGACTTCTTCTACGGAAGATTCATCTGCAATTAAATCAGGTGATCTCGTAGACGCTATAGTCATAGGTGATGACAAAGATTCTGGACTATTTATGCTTTCTCTGAGAAAAGCAAGTCAGATTAAACTTATTGCAAAACTTCATTCAAATTTTGATACAAAAGAAATTATTACCGTTATACCAAATGAAGCAAACAAAGGTGGGCTTCTTATAGATCTCGATGGAATCAAGGGATTTATCCCAGTTTCTCAACTCACTCCTATGAACTATCCTCGAGTGGAGTGAGCCAATCCAGAAAAGATTCTTGAACACCTTGGGCGACTCGTTGGAAAACCATTCAAGGTGCGTGTTATCAATGTTGACCAGGATGGAAAGAAGATTATCTTCTCTGAAAAGGCAGCACTCGAAGAGGCGCGCTGAGTGGCACTTCAGAAGCTGAAAATCGGAGACAATGTTGATGGAACGGTGAGTGGTATACTTACTTACGGTCTCTTCATTACCTTCAATGGTCTCGAAGGTCTTGTCCACGTTTCTGAAATCGATTGGGGACATGTATCTGATCCAAGTAAATTTGCAAAGGTTTGAGATAAAGTGAAAGTGCAAGTTATTGGAATAGATGCTGACAAGATTAGTCTCTCTATGAAACGATTGAAAGCAAATCCATGGCAAGTTCTTGCTGAAAAATATAAGATAAATGATATTATTGAAGCTCCAGTTATGCGTATATCTCAATTTGGAGTATTCCTCTCTCTCGATGGGGGAATCAGTGGACTGATCCACCTTTCTGAGATTTCTCATACTATGGTGAAAGATGTTACTGAATATGCAAAAGTTGGTGAAAGTGTGAAGGCTAAAATCATTACTTTTGATCCGATAGCAAAACGAATTGGTCTCTCTATGAAGGCTCTCGAGGCCGCACCAGTAGTTATTGCTACTGAGGAATCTGCCCTAGAAGAAAAGAAAGAAAAAAAGGCTACTAAAAAGAAATCTGAAGATGCTCCTGTGTCCGTGATTGCTGAATAATCTTGAATCACATAAAAATCCCTATTCTTTAATAGGGATTTTTATGTGATTCAAGGCGTACGCATCTATCTCGTACCTTCCTAGAGTAGTTGTTTTTTATGTATCGTTTTTTTAATTTTGGTGCCCCAAGCGGGACTCGAACCCGCACACCCGAAGGCAGAGGATTTTGAGTCCTCCGCGTCTACCATTCCGCCATCAGGGCAAATATTGTTTGTATCTGAAATACTTCTCCAGTACCCCCCCTTTTTTTTTATGCACAGGATTTTATGGAAAAAGAGGGGAAAGTCAAGTTATCAGATAGATCTGTCTTGCTGTTTTTTGTATTCTGCTTTATATTTCTCAAGAATAGGAATTGCTGCAGTGAGATCATGATATTTTTCTGGTTGTCTTTTTTTAAAATCTGGATTTTTTTCCAAGTATATTTCTATTTCTTTAATTTTGTTGGATACTATATTATAGTCTTCTATACATATGTGCTCTTTGAGCAAATCGGGCAATCTACCATGACTAATATTATAAAGTTCTGCTATTAGAATAGTATCGAGTTGGATGCTCCATTTTGGATAGTCTGTACGAGGGATAAAAGATTTATCTTCCCACTTTATGGCACAGACATCATTCTCTTCGATATCATTCTCTGCAACTTGCCATTTTCCTGGATCAAGATCGATCTTGCCATTTTGTAATATGAGTCCAGATGCACGTAGCAATTCTTTTTCAATTTTTTCAATAATATCTTCAATTGGCATAATAAGTAGGTCTTTATTGTAGAGACGCCGAGACGCGATAGCGTCTATAACATCGCTTATGGCAATTAAAAGACCTGGATATGGGATATTTTTACCCACGAGATGATTGGTGAGATCTGAAACAGAGAAGTACTCCCTGTCTTTTATAAGTCAATTTTTTAGGAGATATTGACTGTAATATTCTTTCTCTACTAAAATATCCAAAATGGTATCATCTTCTTCGATTGTATCACTCAGGACAAAACCCTCTTTTCTATACTCTGCTAATGCTCGTTCGTCTTCTTCAATGATATCAGATATTTCTTGATTCACATGCCCCTCTTTTTTGAGTTCTCTTTTGTACTGTATCTCACGAATGATTCATTCTCTTATCTCTCCTTTTTTTCTATGATTCTCGATCTCAATTTCTTCCATCATATATTTGTTGAGTATATCTTCTGTGAGATTTTTTATACCTCATAATCATGCTTTTCGACAATGGTGATATACCCCCTGCATGAATTGTGTCATTCACCTAAATGTTCACATTTTTAAGCCATCTCCCGGATGCTTGTTCATATGCTTTCTTCCATCACGATTGAGCGACATGGGATCTTGAAGTATATGTGCAAAAGACTTAAGTTTTCATAAATCATGCAATACTGCCATGATTTTTAGCTCTTGGACTTCTTCAGATGAGTGTCAAAATAACTGAGCAATTATTTCTGTATATGCGGCAACCCGTCGAGTATGACTCCCTGTATACTCGTCTTTGTTTCTCATCATCTCATTGATCAGATTTTGACTAAATATACCTAATGTATCTACCTGAGTTTTTAGTGTATCTATTTTTGTGATTTTTTTTGCGAGACTTATTCGTCATTCACGAATACTGAGTTCTCATCGAATTTTATTTTCATAGGCTATACTGATAAAATCTCCGCTTTTTGTTTGCAGAGTAAATATGCGATCCTCATATGATATACCAGTTTCAGAAGCTTTTTGTGTATGGGTTCTGACACGTGTAATTTCATCAGGAGAATAGCCATATAGCAAATCTACAATATCTTTTTCTGGATTATTTTTGATGTATTCTTGAACGTCACCGATGGTATATCCTGTAATGCTTGTCCATGCTTTATTACAATGCACAATAACATTTTTTTTATATATAGTTATAGGATTTACGCCATTCTCGATCATCTCTTTGTGTAAGATTTCCTGAATCTGTAAGTCTTCTTTCTGTTTTGAGTTCTTGAGAATCTGAAAAACACGAGATGTAAAATATCCGACCACAAATGCTATTGCAAGTTCTACTCATCATGCAGGTAATGAAGCCGAAATACTATTTTTTGTATCTGCAAGATTATCCAGAACAGATGTTGTTGTGCTGACGGTATTGTGTTGTTCTGGTGGTGCTTGTGAAATGAATTTCATGATTTTGATAAATGAAATAAAAAATTGGCAACTCTTTTATACTCTGTAGTATATAAAATAATCCTCAATTGCAAGCAAATATATTATTTATAACACATTTT
>CALREC010000041.1 GCA_943355085.1 Candidatus Altimarinota bacterium | reverse complement strand
GCCAAGCAGAGACTCGTCTCTTGGGCGAATCACTTCGATATCGACGCCGATAGGACTCGCAGAAACTCACACAAAGACATGGTCTCCCGCATGAGAGATACTCCAGGAGATACCGGATTCGGAAAGAGGCTTTCCATCGCTCTCTACGCGTGGAAGAAAATGGGAAATACCCCAGTGTTCCTCAACTATTTTACTCACCAAGTAACGCCCGACAAGACTCTGCTCATATGTGTGCTTCTTTTTCACGACACAAATATACTCCGCAGGAAAATACGATTCCGCGAGTGTGATAAGATCATGTGCAATACTAGAGGAAAAGTAGGGCATATTATTTTTGTAACCAGTTTTTCTGCGCGTCTCGGACCATGAGTATTCATACTATCGCAAGCAGGGCCGAGAGAAATACAAATACGGAAATAAATCCGACGTATTTTTGGAGGACATCGACCGCAAACATCATGATAAAAATAATCACGCTGAGAATCATCCCATACACCGCAGCACCGTATTCTTTATAATCATCTTGAGCGAATCTATAAAAGAGGTACCCCTCAGTCAGATTGATAGTGACACCAAAGAGTATACCAGCAACAAAAGTCATTACGATAATAATCATGTAAGAGCCAAGGAGAAAAGGATAGGCAAAAGCGAGGAGCGCATACATACCGATGCCGAGAGCAAAATATGTCCAGCGATGTGCCGTTGCCTTCAGGGTCACTATATTGCCAAGTATGGCACCTACCGCTGCATAGAGGAGCATGAGAGATCCCTCTGAAGGGGCTTTCTGGAACATATCTACGCTGACCGCCACCGATTTTTGTGAGAGGATGGTAGAGATAGTGAGAATCACCGCAGGAACTATCATGAGGACCAGATATCGGCTCAGGATGATGCGAATCTGTGGGAGAAATTTACGAAATGAATTCCCGAGTATTGCACGCTTTTCCTGTGCTATGCGATACATACCTTTATCAAAAAAAGCCTTCCAGTCGTACTTCTCATACTCAAGAAAGAGAGCCAGTACTCAAGCGATGAGAAGTATGCCCATGAGGAGATAGATGCCAAATACTCCAAATACTTCATATACCTTGCCTCCGCCGATGGAGCCCCCGATTATCGCGACCGTAAAAGCAATCGTGACCAGTCCTGTCACGAGCGTGTCAGAGAGACCCGTGCGCTCAATCTCAACCGAGATGAGCATATTGCGCATCGCCGACCAGAGGCCATAACAATATCCAAAGATTATGACCACCACTGGCATCACAAGCGCTGACTGAAAACCAGTCCAGAGGCCAATCATACTGACGATGATCGCGAGAAGAGAGGAGGATACCAGGAGACTACGCACCTGAAAAGTATACGCGAGTGCTCCGCCAAAAAGATAGGCAAATATCCCTCCGATACTTATATACCCTGCAATGGTTTCAAGACTCATATGGAGACCAGAACTCGTAGCAGACCAGAGAAAGTACTTAAATATCCCAAGAACCGCAGACCAGAGGACCACCAACAAGAGAAATACGACGAGATTTTTGTAGGATTTCATAGAGGGAAATAGTTTATGAAAATTAAATTTGCTTTATTTAAGGGTAAAGGTGAGCATTGCAGTGATTTATCAAGTGAATTGATTTGCTTTTAATACAAAATAAGATATATTTAGGCTATGGAATTGAATCTCACCCGAACTGTCGCCTTTATGGATGTGCGCGTTCCACATATATTTGGATAGGGTGGGATTTTCCTATTATTCTCAAAGAGGCTTCGGCCAAACCTGCACATAAATCTTCCGATGCGAGATGATAGAGATCGAAATATCTTTATCATCTTTTTTCATGTATTTTCGATTGGTCCCCGAGGCAACGAAATCGGCAAGTTGGATGAGGTTCATTTTATGAGAGGGTATCATTTTTACTGATTTAATCCTCCGTATA
Organism: Candidatus Altimarinota bacterium; assembly: GCA_943355085.1. Taxonomy (GTDB): domain Bacteria; phylum Patescibacteriota; class Gracilibacteria; order BD1-5; family UBA2023; genus UBA1545. The sequence goes on along the minus strand of CALREC010000041.1, from coordinate 4,372 downwards.
TCACCATCATTCATTTTCCCCTTGAGATACTTGGCAAGTGACCGCCGAAAAGTCAGATCCCCACTCCCGTCGATATAAATCTCAGCATCCGAAAGTTTATCTTTTGCATTTTCAAAAAGGAGGGAAGTTGTATATTTATAAAAACTTTCTTTATTCTTGAATCCATCCCCCCAGAGAAGCTCCTTATTAAGAACAAAGCAATAATAGAAAAAACTGTATGGGACGACAGCCTTAAAGAAAGCTTCTCGAATTCTCAGGGAAGTATTTACAAAATGAAATTCATGATTATCACCGAATCAAAGCTCTTTTTTTAGGAGCTGTATCCTTTGGTCACAAGCCTCAGCTTCATCGCTATCATTGAAGACCACCATTGCCACAGTAAAAAAACGACTCGAGCATTTTTCGAACTTAAACCCACTATCTCCACTTTCATCGATAAATACATGCATTTTATAGAATAATTATACGCAATATAAAATCTACACGATCATCCCCTTGAGTATCTTAACCACCTTCAAGCAACCAATCCACTAAATGAAGTCTCTTTATTCACTCGATATCTTTAGTAAAATATTCATCCATAGAAAGTACCACTTTTTCATAATTATCATTCACTTTTGTAAGTGGTTTGAACTCCCTATCTACCACCTCAGGATGAGAGAGAAGATAGGTGACTTGAAAATATTTTCGTTCTCCATTTTTCTCTGCGATAAAGTCAATCTCCAGGTCTCAGATTTTTCCGATTTGCACGGAGTATCATCTGACAAGAAGCTCGTTGTATACGATATTTTCCAGTACTTGTCCGATGTTATTTTGTCTAAATCCGAGTAGGTAGCTCCGAAATCCGATATCCCCGAGATAGTATTTTTCATATATCTCAAGAAGATTTTTCCCCCTAATATCAAATCTGTGAACTTTTGCGAGCAAAAAGGTATTTTCAAAATATTGCAGGTATTCTCTGAGGGAATCAACAGATATTGGGATCTTCTGATTCTTCAGATAGTCAGAAATTTTTTTCGCAGAAAATATATTGCCGATATTGTCTGATAAGAATTTCATAATATCGAGCAATAATCCCGAATTACGAATATTGTATCGACTGATAATATCTTTGAATATAATGGTCGAAAATACTCACCCGAGGTAACTATATATGATCTCATCCTCGAAGTTCATCTTGTGAATGGCAGGAAGTCACCCATATTTCATATAATTTTCAAACTCCTCTTTGCTATTGTCATTTCCCCGAAAGATGAGAAACTCTCTAAAACAGAGAGGATATATTCTAAATTCGATAAATCTCCCCGTTAGGTATGTTGATAGCTCCGAGGAGAGAAGACGAGAATTCGAGCCACTTATATAGATGTCATATATTTCCTCAGAATGAAGGCTCCGAATACAGTTTTCCCAAAGTGAGATATCTTGTATCTCATCTATGAAAATATATCTTTTTCCAGAAGTTTTTCCGAAATAATCTTGAATATACTGGTGCAAAACAGTATAATCCGTGATAAATTCCCACGCCAAATCTTCTTTGTTTATGAAGAGCATATTTTCATCCGCCGTACTCTGTTTGAGTACATCCATAATCTGTTTCATGAAATATGTCTTCCCTACTCTTCTCGCCCCGATGATCACCTTTATAACTGGTGCATCAATATACTTTTTGATCCTATCCAGATACTCTTTGCGGATTATAGTCTCCATGATATTTTTTTAAATGATTATTTATAACGATTATAATCGTTATTTTCACAAAATCAAAAGTTATTACGATTATAGTCTATAAATTTCAAAGACAATATAATTCTAAAAAGACTCTAGATCTCTATCATCCCCTTCAGCACCTTATAGTCAATCTTCCCAGTTCCAAGTACAGGAATTGTTTCAATAACACGCACTTCTGAAATCCTCACAAGGTTGCTGGCTCCGTTTTGTCGTAAGTATGCCTGCACTTCTTCAAGTACTATATCCCGAATACCAAAAAGCACAATCTTTACTTCACCATTTTGCTCCTGGATCTAGATAGACTGTATCTTTCAAAGATTGAGTATCTTATCTTTTTCAAAATTATCAATAAGATAGCTTATTTTATTTCTATTCAAACATTTAAATACTTTCAAAATCCAAATTGGAATCTTGATTATTCATTTGAGCCGATATTTTCGAACGATTTCTCTATAGTTTTCTTCCATATTCTTAGTTACTAGGTCGCTGACATTAAATATCTCAAAATTGGAAGTTTGTTTTTTTATGACGAGATCTATAGTGTGAATAAAATGATCAATCGATGTGAGTGAGGTAATATTTTGCCCATTTCAGAGTAATATGAGTCTTCAAAACAATTGATGCTTTAAAATATTTGGTTCTAAAACCCTGTCTCAAATTCCATAAATGGCTCTTGGTCTCAAAATAGTAAGTTTAATATCTTTTTTCAAATTTTCTTTAATATATTTTTCAGCCAAATACTTACTATAGCTATATGAATTTTCCAGATTATTTTCGTCAATCTCTACACTTTCGTCAATACATCAAGAAAGTCATTGGTATACTGAAGAACTCGAAATATAAATAAAATGTTTACAATGAGAATTATTTACGATATCTAGTACATTTTTATTTGAAATGACATTTTGTTCCATCATTTCTTGTTTTGATTTCTCATATCCAGTATCGGCCGCAGCATGGATAAATAAATCAGAATCGAAAGAATCGTTGTACGCATCGCGTAGGTCCCATTTTTTGTAAGTGATGTTATTTTGAATTTGGTATTTTTGTCTTTGAAATGCTATGATTTCGTTTTTTTGTGAGAAATATTTTACTGCGTGACTTCATACAAATCCGTTTGATCAGGTAATGGCTATTTTCATATTATAGCTGAATAGTAATAAATTTCATTTTTCTAGAATTCTTAGAATATTGACTTCAGAGAATCTCTCAATGCTATTTTGTCTATCTTATTTTGCCTTCATATCCTTGGAAGTATGCAAAAAATGATTTCATCAGGAAGTGCATACTTATCAATCGAATATTCTCATGATCTCAGTTGCGTCATGATATAATTTCGATTATATTTTTTATGAGAATATCACATTTCTACAAATAAAATGATTTTTTCATCATTGAGTTTTTCATCATACATTCATACTAGAGCACAATGAAATACTCATGGAATTTGGCAGATAATTGGTTCGTATACTCAAGGATAGATATTGTACTCTTTTCGGATAATCATATCTTTTTTTCTCCCGATCATAACAAGCTTGTTATGGTGAATGCGTACCAAATCTCATGTTTCAATAGATGATTTTGTTTCGAATCATAAATAGTGTTTCATCCCATGTGGACCATGAACTTGAAGTTCGTTATCAATAATTTCATAACCAATGTCATCGACAATATTTCAGAGTAAATCTCCATCAACTTTGGTGGCAACTTTTTCTCTTCCATCTATATACGCAATCGGGAGCATTTCGGTCATTCCATAGATACAAGTGACTTTTTGTTGTTCATCTAGAAGAGGCAACAGCTTTTCTAAAAATCAAGTGTATATCGGAGCTGATCCAAGAAGTATATTTGTGAGAGTATTTGGAACTTTTAAGTTATTTTCTATAAAATAATTGTATTTGTACGGCGGGCAGAAATACGTATCAATCTTATATTTTTCAAGAATGAATGTAAGTTTTCTTGGTTTTATATTGTATGAACCAGAGATAATATGCGCGTCGACAAGGAGTCATAACAGCAGAAAATGTGGCATGTCCGCATAAAAGATCTTGGTATCACCGATAAAATATTTAATCTTGGAAAGCATTGCAAAAATAGATGCAAGAGAGTGAATGACTCACTGAGGCTTCCCTGTTGTTCCTCAAGTAAATACAGTAATGCAATCATTGTTCTCATCTGCATCTACAAAATCAATACTTGAGTCATTGCTTTTGAGTAGCTGTCTGCATTTTTTATGTTTTCTACCAAACAAACTCCATCACTCAATAATAAACACGATATTCATACTGAATATCTCTGAATGCCTCAGGAAAAGATAATCATATAAGATTCACTCGATAAAAATATGGGTTACTTTGGAGGCATTGATTTTTTCAAGTAATATTTTTTTTCACATTCCTGGATCGAGGAGGATTACTTGGGCTCCACAAAGAATTGATGAAATGATTATGTTTCAGAAAGTAATGTTGTCTCTGATGAAGATTCCAATCTTATCAGTTTTTCAGAGTCAGAAGTCACTCAAGTTTTTCGCAACATTAACAATGTTATTCTTAAAATCAGAACTCGAGATACTTTTTCCATTTATCTCGGTAATAATAGTTCTATTTTCTTTTTCGAGATTAGAAAAAATGTTTTTGGTGATGTG
>CALREC010000040.1 GCA_943355085.1 Candidatus Altimarinota bacterium | reverse complement strand
TATTGGAATAAACTTTTTTGGTGGCCATTTTTGAACGGAATAGTATGATAGAACGATGTTGGAAGTATAGGGAAAATGGAGAAAAAGCAAGGTGGTGAAATATTTTTTTGTATTCCTCATTATTTTTCATATTATCTCTTGTAGATTATTTGTTCTCAATTTTTTGTTCTCAATTTTTATGACTCTTCTCACGAAAACTCTCCTGCATACGACCGATGCATATATCAAGCGCCTTCAAAAAGGCGGTATTGAAACGATCGAGGATCTCATAGGTCACTATCCCCGGACCTACAAAGACAAGTCAGATGTATTGGAGTTTTTTAGTTATGTAAATATACAAGAACCAAATACATTGATGGTAAAAATCGAATCTATTACCACGGAGCGCACGAAAAACAATAAAGAATTAAGTAAAGCGATTCTTTGTGATAAGTGAGGCTTTCTCTCTGAGGCGGTATGGTTTAATCGCAAATACATGTTACAGAAATTTCATACTGGTGATATGGTAAAAATTTATGGGAAACCAAAATATGAATATGGAAAACTGTCTTTCCCAAGTCCCGATATAGAATTTACCAAGAGCGAAAGTTCGACGATTATACCAGTTTATCCTGACTGTAACTATATACCTTCAGTATGGTTTGAAGGTAAGATGGATTGTATTCGTGAGCATATACGGAGTATTCAGGATGTTGTACCTGAGGAAATCAGAAATAATAAGGGGTTTCGCACAAAAGCCCAGAATCTTATGGCGATACATTTTCCAAAATCGAAATCAGATTTTGAACGAGCGAGAACTGAACTGGCCTATGAAGAGCTTTATTCCCTTCAATATGAGGGGATTATGCGCAAAAAGAGCGGGGAAGAGTTGAGTTCAGGAAGAGCAATGACCATTCCCATGAATCCCAGTACTGTAAAAGAGATTATTAGCCATCTTTCATTTCCTCTGACGAATGGACAAAAAGTGGTTTTGTTCCAGATTTTGAAAGACATGGAGCGTCCTTTTGCGATGCAGCGACTTTTGCAGTGAGATGTGGGCACAGGAAAGACTATCGTTGTCATGATCGCAGCAATCCATGCGATACTCGAGACTCGTAAACAAGAGGGGACTATGCCTGTACAGATCGCCATTTTGGCACCTACGGAGATTTTGGCTCGACAGCATTTTGCGAGTTCTATGAAACTTCTTTCAAGTTTCGGGATTACTTCCGATTTTCTTGTCGGTGGACTCACGCCTAAACAAAAAACCGATGTGAAGGCGCGTCTCAAAAATGGTGATATTTCTGTCATCATCGGTACACACGCGCTCATAGAAGATACGGTGCATTTTGAAAATCTTGCTTTTACGATAGTCGATGAACAACATCGGTTTGGAGTAGAGCAACGTCGAGCACTTGAGCAGTATTCTAGCTCTATAAAAACCTCTGAAAAATGATGAAATTCGCGTGAAAAATCAGTACTGGAGCGAGACGTACGTTCGGAAGGTACGATGAGCGAGGAAACGGAATTTTGAACGTGAAGTTCGCATTTTACAGAGGTTTCTAGGCTGCCACATGTACTCAATATGACTGCTACTCCGATTCCTCGAACTCTTTCTTTGACTATCTACGGAGATCAGGACATCTCTATTCTTTCTGAGTATCCAGTGGGTCGTAAGCCCATTCACACCCGAGTACTTGCAGAAACAGAGCGTAGTGAGGTGTATAATTTTATAGCGACTGAGGTTCAAGCAGGAAGACAGGTCTACTGGATATCGCCACTCGTAGAAGAGTCTGATACTCTCGATATAGCCAGTGCGGTCAATATGCAGGAGATACTCCAGGGTGTATTCCCTGATTTTCAAATAGGACTTATTCACGGAAAGATGAAGGCAAAAGAAAAAGATGCTATCATGCAGGCTTTTTATGAACGCAAGATAGATATACTTTCTTCCACCTCAGTTGTTGAAGTTGGCGTAGATAATCCCAATGCAACCGTTATATGTATCGAGGCGGCAGAGAGATTTTGACTATCACAACTTCACCAGTTTCGAGGTCGTGTCTGACGAGGGAAGGATCAGTCTTATTGTTATCTCTTTACAACAAAATCTTATACAGGGGAACGACTTCGTGCCATGGAACGTACCAATGATGGATTTGAACTCTCTGAAATAGACCTGGAACTCAGAGGACCTGGAGAAGTTTATGGAGTCCGTCAGAGCGGAGTTCCAGAGTTTAAAATCGCTGATATCAAGGATCTTGAGCTTGTAAGCGAGATACGACAAGATATTGAAGAATATATGGAGCAGAGATAGTACTATCTCATCGGGACTTCCATGACTAAGATTCGCGTTTTTGACAGAGCACGCATATGTATGCTTTCTATGTCATAGATTCCAAGTCCGTCTCGAGTTTCCAGGGGTATGTTTTCCACCTCAATACTCCCGGATATTATGAAAATATAGACTCCATTTCCTGGTTTTTTCAGCCTGTAATCGGTCGATAGATTCGTGTCCAAAGTACCAATATGAAACCATGCATCCTGATGAATCCAACTTCCTACATCCTCTCTATTTGGAGATATAATCTGCTCGAGTCTATTTTCAGAATCTTTCATTTTCAGTTTTATCTGATCATAGCGAGGAGTGACACCTATTTTATTCGGGGTAATCCATATCTGTAGGAGATGGGTGCGTTCTTGTGCATTTGGATTAAATTCGCTATGCCGTATGCCCGTTCAGGCGCTCATAACTTGAATCTCGCCATGTTCTATTACCGTTCCATTTCCCATGCTATCTTTGTGTTCTAGAGATCATTCAAGGGGTATGGTTATGATTTCCATATTGGCATGGGGATGTGTCCCAAAGCCCATGCCAGGACCTATAATGTCATCGTTGAGTACTCTGAGTACTCCAAAGCCCATGCGCTCAGGGTTATAATAATCAGCAAAACTAAAGCTGTGATGCGCGTTGAGCCAGCCATGATCAGCGTATCCGCGAGTGTTGCTTTTATGGAGAACTGTTTGAACCATAAGAGGAGAAAGGTAGATGATATTTCATTGTATTCTATGACAGACGAGGTATTTTGCAATAAAAAATAAATTTGGTGAAAATGAAACGTTTGCTTTTTTTAGGAAAATAGAGTAAAATATCAAAGATTATCTCCTTATTATTCTATACTTATGCTCTCGAAATCAGAGTTTGACACAACGACCAAAGCAGTATTATCTGACTATGATCAACGAAAAGAGATTCGATCTCTCCTGAAGGGCGTTGCTTTTGAGCCAATACTTCTCTCCAGATCTATTTTTGGAGAAACATCTACATGTGTCACTTTTCTTGCTATTTTTACACAACTCCATGAAGACATGGGAAATGAGTGAAAAAATTTGCTTGCGAAATCCTTGGAGGATATTTTTCAAGAGCAAAAACGAGATAGAGTATCTCAGGGAGATGAGCGTCACAAGCTTACAAAACCCAAAATAAAGACGCTTCTTTCTGCTTTTGAGCTTTTTCAGGATCTCGCTCAAAAATACGAGCAAGATGCGTCAAAAAAACAAATAGCTTCGTATCTTGTAACGAATGTGAAAAAAGTACAGTCGATAATTGGAAATACCGAATCATCTAAACTCATTGCTCGAGAAGATGGTGACTATGAAGAGCTCTCAAGCCTTGAGCACTCGCTCAGGAGTCTTCAGAAATCTGATTTTTTCGCTCATTCAATCAAAAGTGTATGAGATATTCATGCTCTTTACCGAAATTATCGTCGTGGTTCGATCATAGAGACTCCGTATGTTCGTGAGAAGATCGATGAAGTCATGGAATCACTCGAGGGAGACATTCCACAGCCCGTCATGCTCATCGGAGTCCATGGAGCCGGTAAGACCGAGCTCGCCCGTCACATAGCGCGTACTCGATTTGGTGTCGAGGCCATCGAAATCCCTGGAAGTGAGGATCTCGACAAGCGAGATTTTGAGGGGCGTTACAAGCTCGAAGCCGCTGACCTGGAGGGATTTGTGCATTTTCTCGATAACACAGGCATCAAAAAAGTGACACTTGCCTGAAAACCTCGAAAAATTGATTCCTGACTCATGAGTGAGTTATCGACGAATCCTCATCTCAGAGTCGAGCTTATGAGTGAGATTACTGAAGCTTTCTTGAAGCATTGAGAATATAGCGAAGTGGAAAAACAAGAAAAAATCGAACAATGTCGCGAAGCAGTTCGTGCTATATATGAGAGTCCTGTAACCACCAAGTTTGTCCTTGGGCGTATGGCAGAAGCCATGCACGATGGAAGACCCTTCATCGTCGACGAAGCCAATGCGTTGAAACCAGCTGTTTGGCTCGCACTCCATAGCTACTTGACCGCACGTCCTGGAGAAGAGGTTCGTATCAATGGTGATACTTTTACTATCGCGAAGGGATTTTGTTGGATACTGACAGGAAATCCACCCGATCAGTATGCAAAAGGACGAAGCAAATTTGATATCGCGACCCTCAGTCGTATACGTATGATCAACTACGATTACCTCCCACAAGAGCACGAGGATTCTCTGGATGCTATCCGAAAAAAAGGTGATACAAGTGAGAGGCTTCTCGACCAGAACGAGCTCTTTACGACCACGCTCATAAGTATGATGGATTCTCCACTCGGACTTTTTCTCCCGGGTCAAGATGGTGAAGATATCCCACAAGGTATGCATGAGCTCCACAATCTCGCACGACTGGCTCGCGAGATTCAGACCCGTTTCCAGAAAATCAATCTCAAGTCACCACTCCAGGACCTCTCTGGGGGTGATGTACCAACCAATATTAAAGAACATACGATTTCTCCTCGAGAGATATTTGAACACATCCTCCCTTTTTGGAAAAAGAGCGGATTCTCGCAGGATCTGAGCTACAGTCTCTATTTTCACTTTATCAGCGGGATCACGGACAAAAAAGAACAGTTCGAGATCTATTATCTTGCCCAAAATGCGGGATTTTTCCAGTCTGGAGGATGGCCAAAAGCTTCAGAGCTTGCGCGGGATCAAAACGCCAGAAATACACTCGACATCGGACGTCTTGTAAATCGTAAAAATCTCACAGAATACGAGAAAATAGAATTCCCTTGAAATACCAGTAGTATCTGGAAACTCAAAAATGAATTCATCCCAAAAAAACGCTTTATCTCCGATCGTGCTCTCGCGAAACTTCTCTCTGGAGAATCACCAGAGATAGATTATGAAGAATATGCGAAAACCAATGTTGGTGAAAATAACAGTTTTCTCAAAGATTATGAATCTCGGATTAGCTATATAGGGGAGCAGATAGAGACTGTTATCGAACAGATTACTAAACTTCGTCCAAAATCAGTGGAAGAGTTTAGTCGGATCATCGACCTACTCGAACAGATTCAGTCTGGTTTCACTCAAGTATCTGAGTTTCTCGAAGGGTCTTACCAAGAGCACATCCCAACTATGGAAACCATACTTGACGCCATCGGAGAACATATCGTAACACTTTCGAACCAGGAAAGTATTCAAGATCATGGTGATATCATGACTACTCTTACATCTATTCAGGACGCTATATCTCGTAAACTTTCGTAAATATGGTAAATATGAATCAACATTCATCCCACCTTTCAAGCACGCCAGAAGAGGGGAATTTAAATGAGACACAAAAAGCACAAATTACATCAATACAATGAAGAATCCAAAAGATTAATTGAATTCTTGGGGATGCTATTGAGAGTTTGAAAAATCAGAAAAAAATAGAAAATCAGAGAAAAATAGAAGAAATAGCCATTGCTTGTGAACAATCAGGAAATGATGGTCTCGCTTCTTTTGGGTCACTCATTCGACAAAACTGAAACATTAACGAGAAGAACTCATACGGACAGACTGCTCTTATGCTGGCAGCCTACCTTGACTACCCAGAAATCACCCAACTCCTCCTCGCTCACCCCGAGATCCTAGTCAACGAGAAGGACTCAGAGGGAGATACTGCTCTTATGTTGGTAGCCAAATACCACCCCGGGTGTTATGGCTTTGTATATGACCATAGTCGTTATCAAGAAATCATCCAACTCCTCCTCGCTCGCCCCGAGATCCTAGTCAATGAGAAGAGCTCACACGGATTGACTGCCCTTATATGGGCAGCCTACCATGGCAACCCAGAAATCACCCAACTCCTCCTCGCTCGCCCCGAGATCCAAGTCAACGAGAAGGACTCAGACTGAAACACTGCCCTTATATATGCAGCCAGAAATGGCCACACAGAAATCACCCAACTCCTCCTCACTCGCCCCGAGATCCTAGTCAACGAGAAGGATTACAGAGGAAGAACCCCTTTTATATGAGCAGCCTTCGAGGGTCACACAAAAATCATTGAACTTCTTCTCGCTCGCCCTGAGATCCTCGTAAATCAAAAAACTTCCGATGGAGAAATCGCTCTTA
>CALREC010000039.1 GCA_943355085.1 Candidatus Altimarinota bacterium | reverse complement strand
ATGGAGACAATAATTTATCTCTCACTTCTCAAATATGTTATCAACTGAGGCAAGACAAGATCTTAAAATAGATTGTTCTTTTGAAGAGATTGAGAGAATCTCTCACAGTTTAGAAAAAATAAAATCTTGAAAAGTGTTATCCAAAAAACAAGTGGATGATTTTATAGAGACTAAATTATTCGCTCAGTACTCAGCTCATGTATAAGATTACTTACTCAGAAGATACTCTCTATGATCTACGAGAAATCGCAGACTACATATCCCTAGATAATCCATTTTATGCAAAAAAAGTTATCACGAAAATTTACAAGAGTATAGAGTTTCTAGAGACATATCCTTTTATCTGAAAACCAAGGCACGATGAGCTTCGAGAGCTTGTAGAGCCTCAATATAAATTTCGGATATTTTACAAAGTAGAAGACAAGAATATATACATCATCTCGATATTTAAGTATAAAAACAATTGGAACTAAAACCTTTTGCAAAGTAAAACACTCTACTATAAACAGTTTATAGTAGAGTGTTTTACGAATATTTGAATCTCCTGAAAAATGATAAGATTCGTGTGCAAGCTGAGCACCAGAATGAGGCGTACGTATCTAGTACGTCGAGTGAGGAAGCGGAAGTTTACACACGAAGATTGCATTTTGCAGAGATTTTAGAGCACTTCTCTTGGTTTACTTCCATCGGCAGGCCCCACAATCCCCATGCCTTCGAGGATATCAATAACTCTGGCTGCTCGTGCATATCCGAGCTTCATGCGACGTTGGAGCATAGAGGTCGATGCCTTTCACTCTGCACGGACTACCTGGATAGCTTCTTCGACGATTTTTGGGTCTTCATCAAACTCTCGACTTCCGTCACTCATGCCTCATTCAAAGTTTCCACGATCTCCATCACATATAGTCGCGTCGTAGATATCCTCAAGCATGGCAGGATCTATGGTACGCTTGATATGATTTACGACAGCTTCCACTTCCTCGGTGCTCACATACACACCCTGGATACGCTCCGGGGCAGAGGAGCCAACGGGAGAATACAGAAGATCTCCATTTCCGAGAAGGTCTTCAGCCCCCATGCTGTCGAGGACTGTTCGGCTGTCGATCTGAGATGCAACCGTAAAAGCGATACGACTCGGTATATTGGCCTTGATAAGCCCCGTGATTATATCGACAGATGGGCGCTGGGTTGCGACGATCAGGTGCATACCAACTGCTCGGGCCATCTGTGCGATACGTGCAATGGCACTCTCGACCTCTTTTTTGTTACCACTCATCATGAGATCAGCCAGTTCATCGATGATGATGATGATGTGGGGCATCTTGTCTTTCCGTCCCATCTTTTCATTGTATTCTCCGAGATTACGGGCTCTTGCTATCTGGAGCACATCGTAACGCCTGAGCATCTCAGCCACGGACCATTTGAGGGAATTAAGTGCTTTTTCTGGATCATTGATCACAGGAGTGAGGAGATGAGGAATGCCATTATACATGCCAAGTTCGACACGTTTTGGGTCGATCATGATCATACGGAGCATATCGGGTGAGTTTTTGTAGAGCAGCGAGAGGATAAAACCATTCATACCGACTGACTTTCCTGATCCAGTCTGACCAGCTATGAGGAGATGGGGCATTTTCCCCATATCAGCAACGACATATTCACCATTTATATCTTTTCCAACCGCCATCGCGAGGTTAGATTTATGATCAGAAAATACAGGATTTTCGAGTACTTCACGAATACCCACCATATCACGTCTATCATTGGGAACTTCTATCCCGACAAGCCCAACCCCAGGAATCGGGGCCTGTATTCGTATGGATTTTGCCTTCAATGAAAGAGCCAAATCTTTTTTGAGATTCTCTATACGATTCAACTTGACCCCTTCTGCGGGCTTGAGTCGATATTGTACGACGGTAGGTCCTACTTTTTCCCCAATCATACTGACGTCGATCTTAAAATGCAAGAGCGTCTTCTGAATCTCGAGAGATTTTTGTTCCACTTCTTTCGCATCTATGACGTTTGGATGATCTACATTATCGAGAAGATTGGTACTCGGAAATTCCCATTTTCCAAAATCCGGTAAGTGTGCTTCTTTTTTCGGTATATCTTCGACACTCAGTTGTTTTGCTTTGGAAATAGGTACTTTTGTTGATTCATCGTGCGATGGACCAAAGAATCCTGCGAGTATGCCTTTATTTTCTTTCTTTTCAATAGGGATATGTTTCGGGGTATCTTTTACTTTCTCTGGAGTAGCACGGGATTTTTTAAGAAGTTCGATCTGATCCTCAAGCTCTTTTGCCTTGTCTCGGTAAAAACTATCATTTTTATCCTCTTTGAGCTCCTCTTTCATAGCCTTGCTCGTATCTTTGATTGTTTGTTTTACTGTATGAATAGACGGCATGGAAGGGAGATTTTGGTGAATGGTCCCAAATATCTTCCGGTAAGATATACGTAATGTTAGATAGAGTGAAACCAAAAATCCTCAGATCAGAAAAACAAGTGCTGGAGTCTTCCCGAGAAAAGAGACAAAAAAACTTCAAAAATCAAGTAATCCTGATTGAAATGGATGAAAAAAGATATTTTCAAGTGACACGATTGAGATCCAGAACATAAGGAGTCCGATGAATCGAACCATATTCCATGAGAGTTTGTTGATGACAATCAAGAATCCAAGAATAGTAATAATCGGAGCAAAGATGAAACGATAATCCGTCCCAAAAATAGTCGTTCCAATACTTACAATAATCGAACCCATAGTGGAACTATTGTCTCCAGCCAACACAAGGACTCCAAGAAACAGGAGAAGCCATCCGACAATCGTGTTTCGAAGCTCGAAACTCCAGGTGGGTCGGGTATTTTTTTTCTTTTTTGAAGCCATGATGGAAAATAGTCTTTAGAGTGCTGTAATTATCGATTGATTATAGACAAAAATTGGAAAAAGCAAGATTTGAGCAGTTTCTATGCATAATGAAAATTTCATATATATAATTTGCATTATGTTGAAAATTTAATATAGTGATACTATTTATTTAGTATCTATAATTATAGTGTTTTCAAGAACCCTTTCAGAAAAAATTACTTCCAAATATTTACAAGGGAAGATTATCATGATTCTCGGACCCCGTCAGGTTGGGAAAACTACACTTGTGGAAACTCTTTTGAAGGACATCCCCTCTATTGATAAGATATTTTTCACTGGTGATGATTCTTATGATAGAGCCATTCTTTCGAGTGAGAGCTTTTCGCAAATAGATCGTATCATAGGAAAAACGAACTATATCGTAATAGACGAATGACAAAAAATTCCCCACATCGGAAATACTCTCAAGATTCTCGTGGATCGATATAAGGACACCAAGCAGATATTTGTGATTGGATCATCCAGTGTACATCTCCTCGATACAACAAACGAACCCCTCACAGGTCGTAAATTTGTATTCACTCTTTTTTCTATATCAGTTTGAGAATATATTGATCGATACGGTATTCGCGATACACAAAAAGAACTGGAAACCCATCTCTTATACGGTATGTATCCAGAAGTATTGGAGCTTCCGAGTAGAGATGAAAAAATCACCCGGCTGACGGAGCTTTCAGAGAGTGGGCTCTACAGAGATATCCTCGAATTTCAGGAGGTTCGTAACTCAGGAAGTATCCATAAACTTCTCGAACTTCTCGCGCTTCAGATAGGAAGTGAGGTTTCTTACAATGAGCTAGCTATACAACTCGGCATGAGTACAAACACTGTGGAGCGATATATTGATCTACTCGAAAAAAGTTATGTCATATTTCGTCTTTCTCCCTATTTTACGAACAAACGAAAAGAAATTTCAAAGATGAAGAAGATCTATTTTTATGATCTTGGTATCCGAAATGCGATCATTCGTTCGTTTAATCCACTCCGACTACGAACCGACCTTGGAGGACTTTTCGAGAATTTTTGTCTCATCGAACGAATGAAACACCGCCACTACTCTGGCAGTCTCGCCTATCCACACTTTTGGCGTGGTTCTCAACAAGAGGAGATCGATCTCATAGAGCTTACCTGAGAAGATATCCAAGCATTTGAAATCAAGTACAAACCGCAGAAAATTCATATCCCCAAGAAATTTTCAGATCTCTATCCGAAGGCAAGTTATGAGCTCGTATCGAGTGAGAATTATTTGGATTTTTTGATGATCCAAAAAACTCTTCGCTCAGAAACCATTCTCTGAAGGGAAGATATCGAGGATGTAGAAGTATCGATATAACGGGCGATTTTTCGTCTTATTTTTCGCGAATGTTCGGATGGTTGGTATGAAATAATCGAACTGATTAATGTGTGAACTCATAGTCAGTTGTATTGATAGAAATAATACTTTGATACTATTCCTAAAAGGATTATTAAATCTCCTTCTTTTTTGAGAAGGAGAAGGTTTTTGGAAAGTCACCGCGCGTATTTATAAATGAGAGAGGCAATCTCAGTATGAATAAAAGAATCAAAGTTTTTGAGTTCTTTAAAAAATGTGCGGGTTATTATAATCATGTTTGCATCAGTTTTGCGGATAGGCTTTTCAGAGAATTGCTTACTTTTTCCGATTGCCAAGATTTATCAAGCACCCCATCATCGAGGGAAATCTTCACGATATTTGGATTTACAGAATAGGTCTCCATGAAACTTTTCAGGAGAAATGTCATAGAAAGCCCCCTGATGCTTCGCCTGCATCTCAAAGGGTTCCTTGAGTCACTTATCTGTGCGTATGAGGATAGATGTATTCATATAAGGAAATTATGGATAATAACATGAACTTATTGTATATATAAAAGCTATATTTGCAAGGGATTTGTGAAAGATAAATACTCTTTCTGGTTATGAGAAACTATTTAAAAGTTTCCAATCCAAAATATCCTCTATTTGTGTTTTTATTAACTTCTGTAGCTCCTTATTATCTGGTGCGGTTTTCCCTAAATTTTCTAATTCTAAAATAAGATCCTCTGGTTTTCTTTTTCAGTTCATAATTTCGAGCATTGCTATGTCATACTTATCTGTAACTTGTTTCATGTTTATTTTTTTAAAAGTATCAACAACTCTTCCTCCTGACCATTTTAGTATTGTTCCATCCGTCTTTTCAAGTAAACCATCATAAAATGATCATTGGATACTTATGGTTCCAGTAAAAGTACTCCCTTTTGCACTTACTCAACCATCGATATCTCTCACTCCCCCTTTAAAAACTCCATTCTCGAAAATTCATATATCTTTTAGATGAATATCCCCTTCTTTATATGAATAAGTACATTCTTTCCCATGAAGCTTGCCATTCGAGAATGTACCCTCCTTATACCAATCAGGATGAACTATCTTTCATTGGAAAATTTGTCCTTCAATATCAAAATCTCATTCGGTAACAATATTGTACTCTTTATCTATAACTTGACCACTCTTCAAACGACCATTCGGATAAAATTCTCATGATGCATGATCATATTGGGTTATCTTCTCTCATTTTATAAAAGTATCATCTTTGAATTCTCACTTGAGAATATGAGATCCATCACGATATATCATGGATCAATATCAATTTTTTTTACCACTCATTATAGTGTAGTCCGCTACATATTTATCTCCCGGGATGTGCGTTCTACCATTTAAAAGATTACTTTTTCAATCAATTAAACCAAATTCTCACTCTAGTGATATGCCAGAACTTTTTTCATGTCTTTTACCTGTTTTTAATCTTCAATCATGAAATAATCATATATCAATTAGGTCTCAGCCTATTCTTTCCCAACTTCACTCGACAAGTTGATTATTTTGAAATTTTCAAGAATATTTTCACGCACCAGGAATGCTTACACTTCATTCTTCGAGAAATCATTTTTCATCAAATTTTCCTTCACTTATTGTTCCAGTTTCCCATTTCTGGTTTCATTGTTTTAGTCGTCCATTTGTATAATATTCTCATTCTTCGATAAAGTTGTAATATTTCTTCTCTCAATTGAGTAGATTTCCCTCCTTATCGAAGGTTCACGTGTGTTTAATTCATCACGTAAATTCTCTTGTGCCAGTAAAACCTCAATCAGGAAGACTATGAATTCGAGATTCAGAAATAGGATCAAGATGTGTGTATATTTTCTGTAATCTTTTCCATTTTTCCATAGGAAAAATAGCAAGGGTATTTGCTGTATTGTCTCAGAGTTTTCTGGAAATATCATCCGCGACTTCTATAGATTTTCGCATCTTTCCAAGATATTCAGCATTAACTTTGCTTCAGAGCTCGGGCATATCCTTTCGTAAATATTTAAGGTAGTCATAATTACTCCCTTCTCATTCTTGTTTTGTTAAGAATATTGGAGTCGAGAACTGATCACCACCTCACTTATTAAATGCGACTATTTCATCTTTTCATCTCTTACTCGCATGAGTAATATATTTTTTTCAATCATCGGAACGAAGCATGAGCATGTCTAGAT
>CALREC010000038.1 GCA_943355085.1 Candidatus Altimarinota bacterium | reverse complement strand
TTCTTGATCGGTTGTGTGGATTCTTTTAAAGATTATTTTTTTTGAAATAATACTGAGTCAACGATCAAGAAGTCAGAGTAATGGAGATACTCATTTTCAAATCAGAATAGAGAAAGCGTGTTTATTTTTCTCTATCAGAAACATTCGATTGCTATGGAGGTGTTCTTGATGGTTTGCGGGAGAAGAAAATTCTTCAAGAATTTCTTCGTACCATGCTTTATTGACTTCCATAAATCGACCATAAGTATAGTCTCTATTGTATAGAGGCTTAAGAGTACGTATCCAGTAGGCAAGATATATATCATTTTCTATGGCTATTTTCTTGAGGGAAAGATTTTTTTCGGTCATAAAAAAAGGGAAGCAGAATTTCCCCGCCTCGTTCCCAGGCCTGGTTCTGACGTTGAGTATGATTGCCATAGCCAGAATACCAGCTCTGACTATCCATAGTCTATTCACTGAAGTAATGATAAATAGATCTATATCAGAATTTGGATGCGTTGCATACATAGCCAGGCTATTCGACACTGCTATCATGCGAATGCCAGGAATCCAAGAGATCAAACGAACAAAGAGCTGTGTGCGTTCGAACAATTCTTTTTCATGGAGCGATGGAGTATGCTTTACACTTAGGGTAGATTCTATTTTTTGTACAAGTGTTTTCATGGAAAGGATGCTATATGGTCTATACTATGAGCGCAAGTTTTTGACTGCGGGACAATTGTTTTATCGTATACTCTCTCTTTCGTGCCTCACTCATAGTTGTGAATTGCTCTTGATAGATAAGTTCTACCGGGCGACGAATTTTAGTATAGTGAGCTCAGGACTTCAGATTATTATGTTTGTGGAGACGCTTCTCTAAATCGTTAGTTGATCCCGTATAGAGAGAATCATCCGAGCAACGAAGAATATATGTGAAGTAGGTCATGTTATGGAGTTTTCTTTGGAGGAAATACATAGGAAGCAAGAACGGAGAGTGAGAGGAAACTTACTATGATACCAAGGGATACAACGATATCAAACTTATAATACCCAGAGATGAGCATCTTGATTCCGACAAAACACAATACTCATGCAAGTCCGTATTTTAGGTACTCAAATTTTCACATCACTCAAGATAGTGCAAAATAGAGAGATCGGAGCCCGAGTATAGCAAAAATATTGGAAGTATAGACGATAAACATATTACTCGAGATGGCCAGTACTGCTGGTATAGAATCTACTGCAAAAACTAAGTCGGTAAATTCTACCATCACGAGTGCCACAAACAACGGAGTGGCGTATTTTTTTCCATTTTGAATCGTAAAAAATTTTCAATCATCTGACTCTTTTGAGATGGGGAAAAATTTTTTGATTCCTCGTACGATCAATTTTTTCTCAAAATCAATCTCTTCCTTGCTCTCAAATAGCATCTTTACAGCTGTGATAACGAGGAATGCTCCAAATATATACATCACAAAATGGAACTGTTCAATCATTTGAATCCCGGCATAAATAAAAATCTCTCGAAAAAATAACGCTCCAAGAATTCACCAAAAGAGTATCTTGTGCTGATAGATTTTCGGTATATGAAAATATCAAAATATCAGGATAAATACGAAAAGATTATCCACGCTCAGGGATTTTTCTATAACATACGCGGCAAGAAATTCGAAAGCGAGCTCTTTTCAGAGCCAGAAATAGATCAAAACATTAAAAACCATTGCCAGTCCGATCCATACACAACTCCATATCGCCGCCTCCTTTACTGTTATTTCATGGGCTTTTTTGTTAAAAACTCATAAGTCTAATACCAGCATGAATATAATAACTATAAAAAAGCCTATCCAGAAAATTGATTGTATATCCATATACTACTAAAGTGAAAAGATAAAAATGAGGATTATTTTTGCGTATCCTTTTGTAAATAACGAAGGACTTTTATTTTTATATAAATGAGTAACGATATACCGACAATCGAAGCAATGGTGAAATGGTATTTGTATTGGAGAAAGAGATCCTGATTTTCTCAGACAACAAAGCCAAATACCATGAGGATAAGTGCCCAGATACCAGCACCAATCGATGTATAGATGATGAATTTTTGCATATTCATCTTAAATACTCATGCAGGAAGAGAGATAATCTGACGTATCCCAGGTATGAACCTTCAGATAAGAGTAGTGGTATCTCCATGCTTCTGAAAATATATGATACATAGATCATTGTTTTTGACTCCTATGAGCTTGGTTATAAGCTTGCTCCCCCCATAGTATCCGATGACATAGTTGATGAGAGCCCCTGCGATACTCCCGAGGAGTCAGGCTAAAAATCAGAGAAAAAAGTTAATCTTCCCCGTAGCGGCAAAGTACCCTGCTGGTATCATGACAACTTCGGAGGGAAATGGTATAAAACTACTCTCCACAGTCATGAGCGTAAAAATCCAAAAATAGGGTTGCTCAAGTATAAGATCGTGAGCATGGAGTGCCAAGCCACTGAGAAAATCCATAAGATAGAAGATAATGAATAATGATATAGGGAGTTTTATCTGTCCAACTCGAGATACTCATCGATACGTATCTGCCAGAGGAATTCGTCTACGTGAGATACTATCACCAAGGCTCCTTCGTAAGCATCGAGTGCTTCTGCGATTATGGGGAGATGTCGGAAGTTGATATGGTTGGTTGGTTCGTCGAGGATGAGGAGTCCTGGTTGCAGGAGTACGAGACGTGCAAAAGATACAAGACCTTTTTGCCCTTCGGAAAGGTAGCGAATCTGCATCTTCATGATCTCACCTGTGATCAGGAATCCTGCTGCAGTTCCTCGGAGGTATTGTTCCTCGACCAATCGTCCTGTTTCTTTGATGGCATCAGCGAGACAATCGTATACCGTTTGATCAAAATCAAGCGTCGAGAAGTCCTGACGATAGTATCCGACACGTATCCCGGGTGCGATCGTGGCTCCAGTAGACTTTCCGGAAGCGAGTGTCTCGAGAAGGGTGGTTTTCCCGATCCCATTCGGTCCTGAAAGTGCGAGATGAGAGTCTTTTCCGAGTTTTATATCGGCAGTTTTCTCGACGATTTCGTGATTTTCGATTACTGAGAAACTTTGAATCGAGAGAATCGTACCTCCTATGTCCTCCTGCATGGGTATGATAAATGGCTTTATAGCGCGATCTTCACGTCTGGAATCAACCATAGCATCTTCGAGCTCTTCTGCTTTGTCTCGCATCTTCTTGGCCACGAGACGGAGTTTACCCCCCTTATGGGCAAATACATTGGCTTGTTCTTTGTTGGCCTGAGCCTCTTTGGCAAGCTGCGAGTTCTTCATATTTTCGCGTTCAATCTGTGCTTTGATGCGCTCCACTACATCGTAGTAATCCCCGACGAATTGCTCTACTTTCTTGGTGAATACATCGAGATAGAGGACTCCATCGGTAAAAGCGTTCAAAAACTCGGCATCATGGGAGATGACGATACAGGTTTTTTTGTAGTCTCGGAGAAAGTCCGTGAGATGATCGATCCCAGCACGGTCGAGGTTATTGGTTGGCTCATCGAGCAGGAGGATGTCTGGCTTCTGTATGAGTGCCGCTGCGAGCAGAAGCCTGGCCTGTTGTCCTCCAGAAAATGTTCCGATAATTTTGTCGAGTGGAGCTCGGAGATTCACGACATTGAGCACTTCGGCGATACGAGCATCGATATTGTAGATAGTATCATCGGCAAAGTGTTTTCGGAAAAATGTCTGGACGCTTAGCTCCTTATCTTCCGGAAGCATGATCTGACGGGAAATCGCGATCCGAAGGTTTTTATCTATACTAATAGTTCCATATTTTGGTAGGAACTCACGCATCATGAGTTTGAACATAGTACTTTTTCCAGCACCATTTTGACCCATTATCGTCATCTTCATGCCTTCTCGCACGGAGAAACTTACCTCCTCGAGGATGGTTTTGAGTCCGAACTCAAACTGTACTTTGTCAAATCGTATAACGGTTTCTGTAGAAGCCATAGTGGAAAATTGTGGTAAAATGTAAAGGTTATTGAGAAATCTTAATAAATTTCGTAGTCTCATTTTTCTATACTGAGAAGAGTTTTTTCATATTCGTCCAAAATCATCTCTTTATGATCTCTCCAGTTTATATTTTCTCAGTATTTTTTGTCTTTCTTGAGAAATAATATAAGCGGAATAATGGTGTCGCCTTTCAGGATCAGCAGTATTCCGCGAAAATCTACTAAATTTAGCTGAGATTTGAATTTAAAATAAGGAAAATGTAAAGATATGAAATTATATTCTTTTATTTTTAAGTTTTCCACTAGCTTTTGTCTATCGAAATATTTCGATACATTCTTTAAGTATATTTTATTAAAATTACCCGTAATCATCACTTTCATAAAAAGTTATATTTTAGCGAGTAAAGTTTCTAATTTTTTTGTTTTTGCATGAGTTTTCTGGATAAAATCTTCCCCAAAAGACAAAATTTCTTCTTCATTAAATGGCTCTAATTCGATCTCAAACTGAGGGGACGTTGAGAATTCAATCCTCCTTCTCCGTATGGAATCTTTCATAAACATATTCACAAGATTAGTCGGATTTGTTCAGAGCTCTTTTGAGAAGATGAAAAACTCATTTTTGAGATCATTTTCCACACTTATCGTCATAGTGCTTTTCATAGTAAAAATTGTTATAAAATAACAGGATATATGGGTATTATAGAGATTTCTCAAAAATTGCAAAAAATAATCCTCATCTCTCCGATTTCTGAATTTGTTTGCAGTAAGGTTTTAATATTACAAGACGTATAGATATGCTAGAGTATCTCACGAGTCTTTTCTCCAAGCAATAACCATATCTCTTTTTTTAACATGCTCATATCACCGGCAATGGTCTCCATCCTGAGAGTTACCGTATATCCGTTATCGGTAATACCATCTATGCTGGAGGTTATTTTTATATCGTCTTCCCCAAGTATTTTCACTTCCTTTTCTATAGTTTCGAGAAGTTTTTTGAGTTCTTTTGGATTTTTGGCAGGAAGTCCACAGGTAAACTCTGCTTTTTTGCTTGGAGCCATACTCATGTTTTCGACCGTTTCTGATACAATAAGCTTATTTGGCATAAATATAACAGTCCCCTTTTTATCTATAAGACGAGTGTACGATAGAGAGATTTCATCTACAACACCTTCGTACCCCTTAACTTTTATGGTATCGCCAATCTTAAAGTTTCTACTGAAAATGAGAGAAAGGCTCCCAAAAAGATTTGCGATAAATTCTTTGCTTGCGAGGGCAAAAAAAACTCCACCAATCCCTGCACCAGTTATGAGGGCAGCTACATTTATACCCAATACTCCAAGTATGAAAAATATAGCCACAATCCATACAGATATAGATATAGCCCAGTGGATCAATGGAAATACCTTTTTGGCCAATGTATTATTTCGAATAATTGCAGCAGAGCTTTTGGTGAGTATAAGATTCAGTGATATACTGGCAATATATGCAGCAATGAGTATCATGATGACCGAAAGAGCTTTTCGCATGAGAGGCATATATCCTACGATATAATCTCGATACCAAGAGGTATCTGTAAAAAAAGGGAGACCCAAAGCAGCATAGAGAATACTTATAGTAACAAGAATAAAAACTGGGATAATTATTTTGAATCGCATATTATGTGGGTTAATAATAGGTATTGTGTATTCATTTTCATGAAAATTGACTTTTTTGCAACTCGATTTGATTTTTTCATAAAAACCAATAAAGTATGCCCACCTAAAAAAGTAATCTTGGATCGGTAGCTCAGTTGGTAGAGCACAGGACTCTTAATCCTTAGGTCGCGGGTTCGAGCCCCGCCCGGTCCACCATGTGAAAATCAAAAATTCCCTACGAAAGTAGGGAATTTTGTTTTTACAGGTGACCCTGGATGGCGGGGCTCGAACCCGAAGGCTTTTCGGAGTGCAACGGAGAAAAGAGAAAGTCATTTGAAGATGGCTTTTGTCCTGAGGCGTTTTTCGAAGCGAGCATCGGATTTGAAAAATCCGGGCGACACTAAGAAAAAAGAGCCCCGCCCGGTCGACCATTTGTCACCTAAAACTCCAAAAAGAGAATTTTCGGATACTCCCTATTTTTGCTCGAGTTTTAGAAGGCGAGCCTTGAGTTCATCATTTTCTTTCTTCAACTCCTTCACTGCCTCCACAAGCACGGCACTGAACTTGTCATATGAAACAGACTTGTATCCTTCACTATCAGTAGAAACCACTTCTGGAAGGACTTTCTCTACTTCCTGAGCGATAAATCCTACCTGTTTTCCTGTTGGGAAATTATGATTCTTGAACTCTCCCACTCTCCAATCAAAAGTAACTCATTGCAGTCTCTCGACTATGTCTAATGCGGAAACAATCGGAGTAATGTCTTTCTTGAAACGCATATCCGAAGTCACCGCCAGATTTGTCCCTCGAATTTGTCCGTTTACGTCCAAAGGATAAGCGGGAGATGTTGTCCCAATCCCGACATTACCTGTAGAGCCTACACCCGAAGGCATGAAACCAAAATTTGTATTTGTATAAAATGTTGCAGCGTTTCCAATGTAGGGAACAAGGGCAAGAACGTGTGTTCAATCACCAATTACTAAATCATTTCCTCA
>CALREC010000037.1 GCA_943355085.1 Candidatus Altimarinota bacterium | reverse complement strand
ATTATTTGCCCCAGCAAACCATTGTTCAGCTCCAGCAGCATTTGTCATCCGAACACCACGCCAGTTTGTTGTTGGACCATTGAGTGTTAACAATGTTGCAGTAGCACCAGAGAGTGTTAGGAGATCGGATGGACTCGTCGTTCCGATTCCTACATTTCCACCCGTGTACCCGATACTGTATCAGTTTATTATCCATTGTCAGATTGAGCTCAGATCGATATATTGTGATTGAATCTTCCCGAGACTACTCCCACTGGTTCCAAAGATATTTGCGAGAATATACCCGATAATCCCTTTTGGATACGGCACCCCCGTTGGAAGTGATGGGTCAGCTGTTTGGAGGCTCGTCACTGCCTGAGAGACGGTAGCTGCAGAAACAGTATTGCCTCCTGCTATAGTAAAGAGCAGTAAAAGGGCGAGAAATCTCCGAGAGTTACCTTTCAGTCGGAGAGACAAAGAGTTGAGCGTGAAGAGAGAAGAGAGATTTTTAGGGAATTTCATAGAAAAAATATTTAAAAAGTAAAAAGATATCTTTTTGTCAAGTTCATTTTTCATAAAATGAAGATTAAATGTGCAGAGTATAGTAGGAGTCTAGAAAAATGCAAGGGTTTATTTCGTAATTACCGTATTTTCTCCCTTTCTCTTTTATTTTTTAGAAAAATCCATATAATACCTTCCATATATATCATACTAACGTTTTTTACATGTATACAAATTTTACCGAAGAATATAAGAATCTCATGCTCGAGACAGAAAATATTATTAAATCAAAGGGTTTTTCTGAGATACTTCCACGGGATGTTTTTTTGCGTTCCTTGGAGATTAAGACTGGTCATATTTTTGACCTTTACGCCAGCTCTTGAATCAATATTAAGATAGCAAATGAAGTACTTTCTCGTGCTCCATTTAATATGACCGATGTATGAAGAAGTGGCGCGTATGTTGGATTGTCTTCAAGGCTCAAGGAGCTTATAATTTTGAGCATGAAGATAGCAGCAAGTGCCGAAAAAAAGAAAGCGGGCGTAGAAGATTTTTTGCTCGCACTTTTTCGAACAAATACGGAAACATGGTTTTATCAATTTTTTGACTTTATCGGACTTTCTCCAAAAGATATAGAGCAGGATCTCAAGGATCTCAATGTTTCGATTATAAAAAATGCTGATAATAATTTATTTGGCCCTCTGGATAATATTCTTCATGCCATAGAAGAAGGTCTTGCGAATACATTTTCTGATACTGAAAGCGTAGATCCATTTGCTGCAAACAAAAAACCAGAATGAAAAAAACCAGAAAGTCTGACTCCAGCGCTTGACTTTTTCGGTACCGATCTGACAGAAGAGGCTCATGCTGGTAAGATAGATGCTATAATAGGCAGAGATATAGAAATAGAGCGACTTATATCAGTTCTGAATCGTAAGACGAAAAATAATCCCTGTCTTGTTGGAGAGCCAGGAGTTGGGAAAACCGCTGTTGTTGAGTGACTCGCTCTACGAATTGCACAAGGGAAAGTGCCACTCGCTATGCAAAATAAACGAATCGTGAGTTTAGATCTTTCCTGAATGGTTGCCGGAACAAAGTACCGTTGAGAGTTTGAAGCTCGTCTTAAGCAGATTATCGAAGAAGCTTCTAAGATGGAGAATGAAGTGGTGCTGTTTATAGACGAAATTCATACGATTATATGAGCATGATCAGCCGAGGGTACTCTTGATGCGGCCAATATCTTAAAGCCTGCCATGGGGAGGGGGAAAGTATGTATTATTGGTGCTACCACACTCAATGAATATCAAAAATATATTGAGAAAGACTCAGCATTGGAGCGTCGATTTCAGAAAATAGATGTCGATGAACCACATGAAGATGTAGCGATCGAGATTATATCTGGTCTCAGAAATTCTTTTGAGGAATTTCATAATCTTATCATCGATGATGATGCTATCATAGATGCAGTGCGATTATCGACCCGTTATGTGGCAGATAGATACTTGCCAGATAAGGCCATAGATCTGGTTGATGAGGCCTGTAGTGCTAAGAGTATGAAATACAATTCTGACGAAAGTGATGTAAAGGTACTCAAGCAAGAGATTGAAAAAATCCAAAAAGAGATAGAGGAATATGTGCTCTCGAGTCAGTTTCATAAGGCCATAAAGCTTAAAGAAAAACAAAATGCTCTGGAACAAAACATCAAAGAAAAAAAGGCAAAGAAAGTTATTCCACGAGCCAAGCGTCTCCATATTACGGCTGATGATATCCAGAAAATTATAGAAAGTATCACAGGGGTGCCAGCCAAAAATATAGCTACGGAAGATATGAAAAAACTCCAATCTCTCGATAAAAATCTATCCAAAAATATCATCGGACAGGACGAGGCGATCGCTTCTATTGTCAGTGCTATAAAGCGTAATCGTACAGGTATTAGTAACAGAAATCGTCCTATCTGAAGTTTCTTGTTTCTTGGACCTACGGGAGTCGGTAAAACAGAGCTTGTAAAACAATTGGCTCTTGAGTTTTTTGGTGATGAAAAAGCGCTCATTAAGCTAGATATGTCTGAGTATAACGAACGCGCTTCGGCCTCAAAGCTCATTGGTACTACTGCCTGATATGTCTGATATGAAGAAGGTGGCATGCTTACAGAGCGAGTCAGGAGAAAACCGTATTCTATAGTGCTCTTTGATGAAATCGAAAAGGGGAGCTTTGAGGTATTTAATCTGTTGCTACAGATTCTCGAGGATGGATCTCTGACTGATGGAAAAGGTCGCAAGATTAACTTTAAAAACACCATAGTTATAATGACCTCCAATATCTGAGGGGAGGAGTTTACATCCAAGGCATCACAGATTGGGTTTGATGTTTCATCGGATGCGGAAGCAAAAATTATTCGAGATTATGAAAAAATCAAAGAAAAAATCATAGGGAGCTTAGATGAGTATTTTTCTCCCGAGTTTTTGAACCGTATTGATCGAGTAGTTGTTTTTAACCCTCTGGATAAAGTGATTCTTAAGAAAATTATCGTTCTCCAGTTAGATATATTAAAGGCACGCCTTATGGAACTGGGTATGACTCTTGCTTACGATACCAAAGCGATTACACTTATCCTCAAAGAGACGTACAATCCTGAATTTGGTGCTCGTCCAGTGAGACGCTATATTCAAGATCAGATAGAGGATACTATAGCAGATCGTATCATCCAGGGAAAGAAAGCCCTTCATATAACAGTGACCGCAGTAAAGTGAAAAATTGTAATACTGTAATATAAAAGCTCATCTACCGAGATAGATGAGCTTTTATATTACTTTTTCTGTGGTATCCCAGAAAAAGCGAGGAGTATTGCCTGTTTTTTTCTGAATCTTTCCTCAACTTGTGCTACAGTTTCTCACATGGGCCATCCTGTTGATGGTATTTTTGTAGCGTGTATATCTCCGTACTTTGGTGTGTTTATCTTTTTTTTATCGGTCCAGTTCAGCATTGATACGGTTTATTTTAAAGTATAAAATAAGAATATATCTATTTATAAAAATTCGTCAAATGGAATTTTGAAAAACTGTTTATTATTCTTTGCTGTTTCTCGTATTATCTGTTATACTGGTTCTAGTATTATAAGTAATTTCCTTATGCAGATTCGTATTTTTATACTCGTTTTTCTTGTGCTTTCTTGGTTTTTGCCATCATCGCTTTTTGCCGAGGCTGGATATATCGGTGAAGATCTCTGAAACAATATCTATAGACGTCTCGATGAAGGAGTATATAAACTCAAGAAACAATTGATAGAGACTCGATTAAAAGACAGTACTCTTATACTTAACGGGCTTGTTGGAATGGTGTGTTCCTCAAAAACAGAGAAAATTTTCTGTTTTCGAGATGAGCCAGATTTCACCGCATCAGAACTCGAGGATATAGCGGCAGGAAGCTTTGGGCCTATCTATGCTCATATACATCCAGAAAATAATTGAATGAATACCGAGATGCTCATTCGGATACGGGGAATAGTTATGCAGTACTATAAAACTCTCGTAGAAAACGTGACGTATGATCAACAAAAGCTCCAATCTATAGGATCTATCGGGCTTTTTACGGATGGAAATAAAGATAATTCCAGTCATGATCTCATGAATGATCTGGAAGACATACATGCTGTTATATTTGCAAAAGATATTCCCTATAATGGAACAGAAAACAAGGGGGCATCTTCTATTGCGAGCTTACTGGCTGGGGCTTATTCAAGTCCTTTCTCCCAACTAGATTCAACAAACTTATTGGGTCCAACTCTTGAAAAAGATCCAGGCGTATCTGTCATATCGCCATCTATTTCGTCTGAAACAGTCCTTGCGTCTTTGTTGAATGGGAGCGGTTGTGCCCCCATTGATCCTCTGCCAAATAATTTAGATCCGAACTTCCTGCGAGATGTACAAACCCAGTTACTAGTATGAACACATCCAAACTCTTCCATTGCTTTTAGCGATGATGGAAAACTTCCAGAGTCTTGGGCAAAAGCAGCTATGCAAAATAAATCTGGTGGTTCTCCAGGCTCTGCTGGTGGCGGGAGTGATAAATTTCCCTGTTCGGGGAAAGACTTTTTTTGTATAATGATCAGCATGGTCAATTATACACAAAATCTCCTCGCAGGCGGGAAGGCTGCCACTATCGAAAAGATACTCGATGAAAATTTAAAAATTGTCAATAAATTTGCTTCTGCGAGTCAATCGGCATCAAAAATGCCTTTAATGTTCTTTGGAATCGATCTTAATGGGCTGAATCTTCCTGGTATGCTCCATATCTGAGTAGAGTTTTCCTTGCGTCCACCTCCGATTTTAAATCTCAAACCCAGCAAAAAAGAAGAAGGAAAAAAGCCTACGAGCCAAGATAGTTCAGGAGCATGAGATGAATTCAATACAATTCTTATCGGGACCATGGAGGATTATGGACTTGACTTTAAACGTCAGAATTCTTTTGAACGGAGTGAAGAAGTACTTATGATACATAATCTGGAGTATCAAACTACTGATGCTCTTGGAGAGAAGTCGATTTTGAAAGATGCTCCAAGAAAGTCTCAGTATACAGGCCTCAAGGCGATGGAACTCAAAAAGAGCTATGGAGATTCCTTTAATCTCGATCTTTTTGAACTTCATGGATTCACAGTCGCTCTGACTAAAAATATTCAAAAATTAAACGATACTATCAAGTGACTGAACAAAACCCCAAAGCAATAAAATCTTATAACGTATCAAAAAATTGCACATGAAAAAATACCGTTTACTTCCCTTTTTGTTCTGTAGTTCACTGGTGATCCTTCCGTTTTTTATGGCGGATGGAGTATGGGCGAAGGGGGAAGATTGTCCGATCGAAAATGGTATGAGTAAAGAGCTTGCAGCATATATTCAAACAACCACAAAACTTCGTACCGCCATAGAAGCGGAGGCCTGAAAGAATCAGTGTGGTATTGATGCAAATGAGGGTAATGGGGCTTCTGCTAGTATAGAAAAAGCACAATCAGCTATAGTGGGTTCTATTAACGAAACGATTGGATTTTCAAACTTTTTTACCTCCGGACGATTTTATGTTGGTTTAGCCTTAAAATCAGAGATTCCTCCTGGTATTACCCGCGATCATGAGGCTCTGGGGCGAGAGATGGAGCGTATCAGAAATACTGTCGAACTGGTATATAACAAATGTGCCGATGGTGTTATTTCCAAAACAAAACTTTTAGATGATCCTATCTATGATACAACCAAACTTTCCCTTGGTACTATCGCCAAAGATATGCTCAAGAACCATGTGGATATGATGAATTTTTATAGAAAAACTGCACTTGCCGATGATACTTCGGGGTCGGATTTTAAATTTGTTGGCAATTCAGAAGAGTTTGTAGTGAAACTTCAAAACAGCTATGGCCCCGATGCTTTAAGTAAATGTACTCAAGGCTCTGATTCTTTCCAAGGTATAAAAGAAGCAATTGATCGTATATCTGAGGGGGGTGGGAGTATAAAAGATGGCATAAAAGAATGGTCTGATGCCGCAAACCTTATGAAAGGTGGTAATAAAAGTGCTGAATACATAGCAATCGAACGTAAAGTAATCCAAAAAGAACTTCAAAATCAGGGAGTGAGTACCAAGTCAAGTGAAGCTACCCTGAAATGTCTTGATCAGTATAACGCCACAGGGGTTCGTTGCTCGCCTGTTGGATGACTGACCGAAATCGCAACAGGGGTCGGAACCCAGCTTGTAGAAGCGGGCCGTGTAGTATGAAAAGTAGTATGAAAAGTAGTGGATAGTCTTACTAGTACCTACAGTAACATAAAGAGTATGTTCAATCCGTCACGACAGACCGATACCGTCGCTTCTTCTCCTTCTTCTTCTTCTTCTTCTTCTTCTCCAATTTCATCTTCAGATACCAGTGATTGAAAAAAGAATTCACTACCGACAACTGAGTCCCTGGCTGCGCAGGCTCAAATTATCGCTGAACTTGAGGCATTACATAAGGAAATTAGAGAGGATTATACGATAGCACTCAACCATCTTTGACCTGTAAATCAGAGTGAGGATGTAACACTTGCAAATCTTATGGCTACACACCTTGATCTGAAAACAACCCTAGATGCCCTCCCAAGCTATATAAAACTTGCGGAACAAACATGTAACTGACAAGCACAA
>CALREC010000036.1 GCA_943355085.1 Candidatus Altimarinota bacterium | reverse complement strand
GAAAAAACAGCAACAAGCAAAAGTTCGGGCTATTAAGAATCAAAAAAAGATTGATGCTCTTTTAAAACAGTTCCTCATCCTTCAGGGGAAGGCATGAGTACTGAAGCATGAGGGCATACCTCCCAATGTAAAGGATTTTATAGTATATGCAAAAAAACAGGAGGCTTCCCTAAAAAACATCCCGGCAAAAATCCAGGCACTCAAAAAGTCGAAAATATCAGGCACTCGATCGTCATGACTTCCTGTTTTAGGGTATACATCTTCGCCTAGGGCTTCTCTCAATGACATTGCTCCAGCTGATCTGATTATATCTCATAAGAGTACTTACGGCATGGAAGGTGCTTCCGAGATATCTGATCCAGTATTATGATATACATCTTCTTCTTCTTCTTCATGAAATATAACTCTTGCTGCAGTTTCTCAGGATACATTGGCAAATATTACAGGAAGTTCTCATGCTGGCTCATGAAGGAGAACTTCAGTGCCTCTCAATACCAAAGTATGACCATTCGAGGTACCTCTAGAAAAGAATATTGGATGATCCTTGGTGTTATGAGATAGACACATACCTGGACGATCAGCTCCGCACGTTACTTATTCATTTCTTTCTCCGAAAGTCTCTGATGTATGAGATCAAGTTCACGTCATCTGAAAAACAAAAAACACTCAGGCTTCTTCGGTTATATCATCAGAGAAGACAGATCTGAAATCCTTAAAGATGTCTATTGATCGTATGATTGAGGATCTGAAGGTACATGGTGTACCCAATGCATCGTCCAGGCTGACTACAAAACATATAACCATAAAGGGTAAGGATGCATTGCGTGTATATTTAAAAGATAAAAGTAAGACGGCATATTTTACCCTCCCTTCAAGTCGTAATGAGTCACTCGTACAATCATCAGACCACCTCGTAGGATGGGTCGACAGGAAACTTACTAAGTGGAATCCGAGTAAATAGGGAGAGATGAAGTATGGTATCATGTAAGACCATTTGTCTGCACCTAGTTCAATCAAACACACACCCGTGGACATATTTTCTCGTTTTTAGAAATCATTGAGCTGCTTCATATTTATTTTTGCTGCATGAAAACAAAAAAAGAAGTTTCATATATACTCTCGATTATTTCCGGCATGTATCCGGATATACGCACAGAGCTCGATTACGAAACGTCTTTTCAGTTTTTAATAGCAGTCATTCTCTCGGCTCAAACAACGGATAAGCAAGTAAATAGGACCACTCCGGAGCTTTTTTCTCTGGTTCGGGAGCCAGGTGACATATGAAAACTCTCCATCTCCGAGATCGAGAGAATGGTTTCTTCTGTCAATTTTTATAAAAATAAAGCAAAATTTATTCGAGATACGGGAGAGAAATTGGTTCGTGAATTTGAAAGTATGATACCAAATGATCTCAAAAAGCTCCAAACCTTGCCAGGAGTCGGGATCAAAACTGCCAAAGTAGTGCTCTCGGTTTTGTATGATGCGCCGTATGTCTGAGTGGATACACATGTGCATAGAGTGATGAACAGAATTGGTGTGGTCAAAACCAAACGACCAGAGGAAACAGATGTATGTATCGAAAAAAAACTGACATATGAGCAAAAACTCACAGCACACCATCCTCTTGTGCTCTTTGGTCGGTACCATTGTACCGCAAGAAAACCAAAATGTACGATCTGCCCACTGCAAGAAAAGTGTGATTTTGCCCAGCAAGAGTTGATTTCTGTCAGGAAATCAATATAGTTACTGTATGAGTAAGCATTTTCTTAATTTCATCATAATTCTCAACTGTGCGCATACTAAAATACGCTCTCAAGAATACCATACGTAATCCTTTTTTGTCACTCTCCTCCATATTGGTCATATCGCTGCTCGTTTTTTTTATCAACGTCCTCTTTTTTATAGAGTATGTTACATCATCCATAACATCAAATATCAATGATCGTATGAGCATATCCTTGAATCTCAAAGCAGGATATGACAATGATAACTCAGAAGTGATTGAGTGTATGTCTCTACTGAAGGGATCAAATCCAAACATCCAAGTTGATTATGTATCACGAGAGGCGGCTTTTGAAGTGCTCAAAAAACGAGATCCTGAACTCTCACGGGTTATAGAGTGAGACAAAGAAAATCCACTCCCATCCTCTATTGTTATAAAAAATATCCCTTTAGCAGAGTATCCTAATATAGATAGCATCGTGAAGCGTTATATGGGTATCATCCAGTATGATGAAGAACGATCAAAAAAATCCCTGACGGATTATCGTGCTCAGTATGAGCGTATCCAGGGGCTTATAAATATACTTTTATCCGTACACTACGGTATCTATGGTATCATCGCATTTTTCGTATTTGCTGTATTTATAATAATCTACAATAGTATAGGAAATTTTGTATTTTTCTATCGTGATGAGATTAAAATTATTCGTTTGGTTTGAGGGGAAAACCTATTTATATATGGACCATTCGCACTACAATGACTTCTCTATACGACACTGGCTTACATTATTGGAACATCACTTTTTTCTCTTCTGGTAAAAAATATTAATTTCTCACTCATTACTGATTTTCCTGTATTTATAGATCGTTTTTTTGACATCTATGGACAGATATTTTTCTTGGAATGTATCGTCATACTGGTTGTCTGATTTCTCTCTGGCCTCTTCTCATCGCGTCGATTTATTGAAAAAGAAAATATTTCATAGTGTCTGATCCCAATTATATATATGTATAAAGAAATCACCCACCAGGAGCTTGAGGCTCTTATAAAAAATAAATCTCCAATAGAACTGATCGATGTACGCGAACAGGATGAATATAATATGATTCGAATTCCACAAGCCAAACTCCTCCCTCTTTCCGTATTTGCCCATCGTTCAAAAGAAATAGATTGGACAAAGCCTGTATATATATATTGTCGAACAGGAGGGAGGAGCGGACAGGCCTGTGCTTGGCTCGAATCCGAGGGAAAAAATGCTATCAATGTATCCGGAAGCATTAAGGCACTGTGGAAAAACCGATCTGATATACTCTTGATCGACCCAATATTTGACCCTCGATATCTCGGATAAGTTTTTATTTGATATATACGATGATAATTGCCTTTAGAGAAAAAATATCTATAATCAGACTCATTATCCTTAACTATACTGTTTATGTTTTTTTCCGATGAACATATTTCTGAAGGGGAAAAAATTGATCGCATATATAAAATGCTCCGATCGGAACGACGAGGACGCATAATCTACCAGTGTATAAAATTATTTATTTTTTTTGGTATTTTATATGGTGTATATTACTTAAGTCTTCCTACTCATGTGGATCTAAGACAAAAGGTAAATGATTTCATGCAAGAAAAAATGATGGAATTCATAACACCAATGGTTGGTAATATGGTTCAAAATCTCACAGGCAATATACAATTACCACCCCCTGTAAATATCCTTTCCACGTGATCTATCCGCAAAAATCTGCCGAAAACACCCCAAGTAACCCAGCCATCACCTATGAATATTACGCCTGAAATGATTAAAGCAGTGCAGGATGCTATGCAGAAAAAATAGCACATAAACCCTCATGATTGTGAAGGTTTATGTGCTAAGTTATTGCTTTTTGTTCCATTCTAATACTGAGGCTGCCCCATACTTCATACCCTCAGCGATTTTTTCGGGTGGGAGAATCTCTGCCACAATCTGCCTACCAAATCCTTCAAATTTTTTTTCTAGATTAGTATAGTAAGTAGCGTATGATCCTATATTAGTAATCCAGATATATCAAAAAATAACAAGTAATACTGTGCTCCAGAGACGCATACCAAGGTTATATTGGATTCCTGCAGAGAATGTATAATTATCTATAAAATACATTTTTAGGTATATGCTGGTAAGTATAATTCCCGGTATATAAACCAGTGGTGGAAGCAAGAAGTATCCGAGTCAGACAAACAATACAAAGAGCATCACGAGTGAAAATCCAATTTTTAGCTTCTCAAGGGTGCGATTTTTGTTATTAAAATTGATATATACCTCGAGTTCATTAAGAAAACGACTCAGCGGTATATACTCATTTTCATAAGAATTTGCAAAAAGAAAAAGGAGAATATATGAGAACTTATAAAATTCTTTTTTATCGAGTGTCATAGCACTTGCCACAAGCTTCAATATTACGGGCAAGAGAATAGGTGAGGCTATACTCCCCTCAAGATCAAGTATTAATTCTTTACAATTCAAGATATGTCGGAAATAATCTTGATTTTTTGCTTTATTGGAAATTTCATCCTTGTCTGTTCCAATGGTATCAATCGTCAGTTCTTGCATTCATTTGAGACGCAGCCAGTTATTTTTAGTTAGAAACTGGTCATCTTTTGTGTTATTTTTGCTCTCTTTTATAAAGGGGAGACTGGTATCAAAAAATATATAACGTATATCGGAATAGTGGAGATCGGCTATTTCTTTAAATGCAAATACTCGCAATTCTTCACGATCTTGTGCTGAAAGATTAAAACTTTCAAATATGCCCTCAAGTTCATCTCGAAATACTTCTTTTTCGTAGGGGAAATGAGGAATAAGTTCTGAAACTTTGCTTTTTGCATAGGAAATTCGTTCTCGACAAACTGTATGAAGACTACGTTTTTCAAAAGTGGTATCGATTTTACAGAGAAGATCCTGCTTTTCCCATCGTGCCTTGAGATTTTTGGTTTCTCGATATACTTCTATGATAATTTGAATCAATGATTTTATAGCCATAAAATCATCATCATGCATCATATTTTTGTCAAATCTTTTCAGAAGCTCGATCTTATCTATGACACACTCCTCCGAGGTTCCATCACTATTTTTCTTGATGTAAGTGACTCTATCAAAACGCTCACTACAGTAGTGAATATCACGGAGAAATGGATAAGCAAGCTCCATCCATACGTAGTGGTATTTTGAATCATGATAGAGTTCGTTTATGAAGCTATCATCTTCGAAAGACGAAAAACTCTGTGAGATAAAATTGGCCAGCGAATTGATAAAGAATGCAAATTTCTCACGAATTTCATTCGCCTTGAATATAAGATCGAGTGGATTTCTCGAGAGAGTCAATCGTTTGATATCACGATATACCTCGTCGATACTGAGAGAATATTCTCCAAAAGAAAGAGTTTTTTCTTGTTCTACTCATTTTTTGCTGGTATCTCCAAAAAGATTAACCTTGGATTCTTCCTTAAAAACAAACCCAGATGACTTTGCTCATGCCGAATTGATTTCATGCACTCCCATATCCGCCGAGGTCTCAGGACTACTATTTGACATTCCTCCCATATATTTTTATTTTTATGAAGATATTGCTATTATTGTACTATATTTCTCACCATAAAAGCAAATAATAACATATTGACAAAGTATTATATTAAATCTAAACTCAGATTGAAAGTCCACTATTAGCGAACTTGAGAATCTCAACATAGAACTGTTTATATCATTTTAAAATAGAAATGTCGTATTTTATAGCCCGAACAAGTAAGAGGAGAGGAAGGATAGTGCAAGAAGGATTGCACAAGGCAGTTCTTTCATACTCTTGATGATCCGAGATAAAATCAACGATAAAGACTCTTCAAAATTTGGCAGTATCACGGAATATTCAGAAAGTTCGATGCATTATTTTTGGGATAAGGGTAAAATGTGTTGGTTTCAAACCTAAAGTCTTGCTTTCCTGTTCTGTTCTTCGAGGAGAAAGATAAGGAGAGAATCACGATGAATGCGAGAGATTCATCTATGAGGTTATGGAGAGAAAACAAAAAGTTTTTTTCAAAATAGAAAAACAAAAAACTCCCCTGTCGTCCTTGCGGACTTCGGGGGAGTTTTTTGCCCCTTCGGGGAGAATTAAAATATTTCACTATGAGAACCAACTCGTAATAACTGCAAGATCAAGCCTTTCTCTGAAATCTTATATACAATGAGAATATCAGGAAATATATGACACTCTCTGAAATTGGATAATTTCCCTTCCAAATTATGATCATAATATTTCTTTTCGAGTCTTTCTCAATTCTCAAGTAATTCTATTACTCTTTCAAATTCTTGAATGAAACGTTTATTGTTTTTAAGTTTCTTGTAATCGCTCTTAAATCGAGAAGAGAGCTTCAGCGTATAGAGAGGCATGTTTTAATTATTAAGATATTTGAACATCTCTTTTGAACTTCTAAATTCCACCCCATTTACTTCTGTATCCTCTGCAAGTCTCAATAATTGTTCCTTTTTATCATCATCTATAAATGAATGAAGTCTTTTAAACTCACTAGTGCTAAATTTCACTAGTACCACACTGCGAGTTTTATCAAGAATCTGTGCCATAATCTCAAAAGTTATTTATAAATCCCTATCATTATATCTAAACCCTATAAAACTCAAAAAGTTTTTCATTCCGCAATTTCGATTCTCCCCCCCTCGGATGAGGGAGGGGTATGATGTTTATCCCTTAACCCATTTCTATTATGAAAGTTAGGTTTGTTCTATCCATCTGGATAGTGCGACTAGAGCTTATTATTGGGTTTTAGTCTACGAAAAAGAGGCGTTTCGAGCGCCTCTTTTTCAAATGCTATTTTTTACTCCGTTACTTCCAGTGGTTTAAGTTGGAAGAACACGGGTATTATATACAAATTTCTGTAAAATCAAAAAGTTTTTCATCG
>CALREC010000035.1 GCA_943355085.1 Candidatus Altimarinota bacterium | reverse complement strand
CTTGGTAAAAATGAAGCCAAACGTATTGCAGAAAAATTTTGACGCAAAAAAAAGTAGTCCCGAGTACTCGGGACTACTTTTTTTTGCGTCAAAATTTTTCTGCAATACGTTTGGCTTCATTTTTACCAAGCTTGGACTCGAGGACGAGATTCAGTTCTGCACTTTCATCAAAGAGGGCAGCATCATACTGAAGTCCTCGCTCTTTTTTATATTGATAATCTGAATAGTTTCCATAACTTACCGTCAGTTCATTATTTGCGATAATCCAGAGTTTCGAGGCAATTTTATTCACAAAGTAACGATCGTGCGATATAAATAGTATAGTTCATTTATAGGTCTGAAGTGACTGCTCCAGGGCTTCTCGAGCTTCATAGTCCAGATGATTGGTTGGTTCATCAAGTACCAAGAAGTTCGAGGATTTTTGCCCGAGGATAGCAAAGAGGATCTTGGATATCTGCCCCCCGGAAAATGATTCTATTTTTCGATCAAGATCAGTAAATACAAAACCATATTGACTGAGAATCGAACTCAGACGCTCTCTTGGATGATGGAGGCCTTGTAGAGCAAAGTTATCGATGAGTGTCCTATCTCTCAAAAGCTCCTCATGCATCTGGGAATAATAACTTATCTCGAGTCACTTTCCCTTTTGACAGTACCCATCGAGTGGCTCGATAAGACCGAGAATTGTTTTCATAAATGTAGACTTCCCTGCCCCATTTTCGCCGATAATCCCCACACGCTCACGCTCCGAAAGAACGAGGTCTTGGATATAAAAAAGAGGTTCCGTACGTCCGATAAAACACTCCTTGAATGTAAATATCTTCTCCTGAGATCGCTCGCCAAGTGCAAACTGAAAGTTGGTCACAGGTGGGACATATGGTTTCACAAATACCTCTATCTTCTCGAGCGCTCGTTCGCGACTCTTAGCAAAACTCGCTCTTGATCCGGCACGGAACCTATTGATGAGTGCTTTTTCGCTCTCCATCATGGTTTGTTGTTCATCATACACTTTCCATTGTTTCTCAGAAATTTTCTTCTTTTGTTCGACGGAATATGTATAGTTCCCATGGTAGATCTGAAGGGGATTTCATGGGACTATTTCATACACGATATCACAGGTTTTATCAAGAAATTCGCGATCGTGGGAGATGATCATATATCCTCCTTTCCAGGTGTCGATCAGATATTTTTCGAGCCACTCTACACTCTGTAGATCTATAAAATTTGTTGGTTCGTCGAGCAGAAGAAAATCTGGTGCGGACAAGAGTACTTTTGCAAGTGCTATCTTCGTTCTCTGTCCTCCACTCACCTCTCGGATCTGTCGCTCAAGAAGCTCAAATATCCCGATTCCTCGAGCGACCCGTTCCAGTCGATTCTCCACTTCATATCCTCCGAGCATCTGAAAGCGATCAAGTTCTTCTGTATATCGAGCGATGGCATCCATATCTTCAGGATGTTCTGCCATATATATCTCAGCATCATCGAGGGATTTCTCCGCTTCACGGACCTCACGAAATGCGAGTCGGAGATCATCTCGCACCATACGATCCTCAGTATCAAAGTGTATCTGAGAAAGATATCCAAGTGACAACGAACCGATATTATTAATAGAACCATCAAAATCAGCCAGTTCGCCAGTAAGGATTTTCATAAAAGTCGTCTTCCCTACTCCATTTCCTCAAACGATAGCGATCCTATCGCTTGCATTTATAACACACGAAATCTCCGAGAGAATCTCCTTGGCTCGGACTTCGTATTTTTCGATATTAACTATTATATGGTTCATATTATTTCTGCTTTCTTTTGATAAACCACTGAAATCCTCCGATTACTGTGGAAATCATGAGTAATGCTATAAAATAGAGCGGGTTAGTAGTTTTTTGCCCCGATTCTGCTGTTGAAACCTTCACGATCTGGCTGATAGTCGGAGTTGTGATTTCGGGTATTTTTGATGCCTCTATGCCTTCTGGAGTTATCATCGCCTGTGTCATAGGCGTAGTGATAAGGCCAGTTTGAGTGTTGATCGTTGGAAGTATTGCAAGAGGAACCTCAGAAGCTTTATTTATGATAGTATTTCCCGATGCAGAAATCATCACTCTTGGTACTCTTTTAGTATCAACTGTTATCTTTTTCTTTGGCGTTATTGCGTCTCATATATATGTCTGATTTTGATATACAAGGATATCTCTTTCATCATCATCAGGACTTCTGAGTACAATAGAACTATTTCAGGCATAATTTATATGCATTGAGTATTTTTCACCAGAAGCCAAAATTGTCCCCTTTGGTATGGTTACTGTTTCTATTTCCGATTGGACATACCACCATCCTATATTCACCGCTTCTGCACCGTTGTTGGCGAGCTCGATTGCAAGCTTGCCCGATCCAGAAAATGTTTCTTCACGAAACTGAATAGTGGTGGGATATCGAATAATATAATCATTTTGTTTGATTTTCGATTCGTTACTGGTACTCAGAAATGAAAAATATATAAATGGAGAGGAGTGTTTGAGCAATATCGATCCAGTATACAAAAAAGCATCATTTGGATGTCCATCTGGTTTAAAACTATAGAAAGTTTTTGCCTGT
This sequence comes from Candidatus Altimarinota bacterium, assembly GCA_943355085.1. Lineage (GTDB taxonomy): Bacteria > Patescibacteriota > Gracilibacteria > BD1-5 > UBA2023 > UBA1545. The sequence continues at coordinate 4,116 of CALREC010000035.1, read as the reverse complement.
GACTCTGTCGCGGTCAGGGTTATGTATACCGGGGTATCATACGTTCCGGATGGAGTATCTGCTATAACATCGAGCTTTTCAGCCAAAACACTCAATGGCACAATCAAAAAAGTCAGGAGAAAGAATATCTTGTACATAACAAAAAGAAATGGCGTAATAAAATATCAAACGTATAGTACGACAAAATGAACAGAAATCAATTCGAAAAGTTGATTTTCGAAAATATTTTTCTTGAGCGAGAAAGTTGATTTTTTTTATTTTTGCGATACAGTAACTCTAATTTATATATTTAAATACATCACTATGAACTTTTTCGGCGGTATCTTTATACTTTTTTGAATACTCGTTATCGCAGCACCAGAGCTCATAGCCTACATAATAGGTATATTTTTCATCCTTATAGGCGCAAACATGCTGCTAGTGTCGACTCTTTTTAAAAATGGAAAGCGTGAAAGCATTCGATTCTGAAAGTATGAAATTTTTCGAAAATAAATCCGTTTCTTTATGGAAGTACTCTCTCTAATACCTATTATAATCATCACATTTGTGCCTATCCTCATATGGGGGTATATATTTTCATATCTGGATAACTCAAATCTCAGTGCGCAGAGATTTGGGATTGGCATACTTGCTGGGGCACTTTCTGTTGTTCCGGTACTTTTTCTTTCAGATATGATGAGTTTTGTGAACATGACTCATCTCAATATATTTCCACTCCTTCTGGAAAGCAATCAAACGATGCGTATTTTAAGCTCTCTCGTATTAACCATAGGAATAGTGGCACTCAGTGTATTTGCGTTTTCCCTCGGTCTCTTTTCCTCCAGTATAGCAAAAAGTATAAAAATACTCCTTCAAAATGCACTGATACTTTGTGTCCTTTGAATCTGATTTTCTCTCATGCATCTCGTCCTATTTCAAGCTAACTTTTTCAATACTCCACTCTCAAATGGCTGAGTCACCATCGGTGGGATTATTTTTGGTACACTCAAGCTCGTATTTTTCTACTATGTGATCATCGCTATTATCGAAGAAGTGAGTAAGCATTTTTGTGTCATTACGAGCTCTATATCGGCTATAGATTCGGTAAAAAAATGAGTTCTCTTTTCTATCTTTATAGCACTTGGATTTGGTTTTATAGAAAATATACTCTATCTCAAAAATATCGCAGAACACTCATGACTCTGGAGTTCTGGAGTTATCACTACATGGATTTTTCGATCCATATTTTCGCTCATGACACACATAATATGTAGTGTCATAGTTGGACTCTATTTTTCTCGGGCACTCATTTCTTATGCTCAGTTTCCGAGGATATCACATTACATGAAAGCTCTCCTGTCGGGCTTTATAATCTCCATACTCGTTCATGCGGTATTTGATATCTCTCTCACGGTCGGATTTACGGGTATTATATTTATCTATTTCTTTGCCTGATACATGGGTATTAGCAGGATTTTTTATGAAGAAGAAACATAATCATACCTACTAAGAATACAATAAATCCCGTATTTAAGTCAATAAAATAACTCATAACTCTCTAAATTTTCAAACATGCTCTCTATCGTATCTACGCCCATTTGAAACCTTGAAGACATAACCCTCAGAGCACTCCGTACCTTACGTGAAGCCGATATAATTGCGTGTGAAGATACTCGTACATCCTGAGTACTCCTGCATCACTATGAGATTTCTAAACCCCTCATATCGTTTCATGCTCACTCGTGAGATGTGAAGGTAGAAAAAATCATAACTCTCCTACAAGAATGAAAACATGTCGCGTTGATCTCCGACGCAGGAACTCCGGGCATCTCCGATCCAGCATATATACTTGTCAAAAGAGCCATAGAAGAGCAGATTACTATAGTTCCGATTCCTGGAGCATCGGCCGTACTCTCTGCACTCGTCGGATCCTGAATGCATATGCATGACTTTCGTTTTCTCGGGTTCTTGCCAGTCAAAAAAGGACGTGAAACTATGTTTAAATCACTCATAAACAAAGATTATACCGTTGTAGTATATGAATCCGTTCACCGAATACTTAGGACCCTCTCCGACATGGAAAAATATCTCGGAGCGGACCATCAGATCGTAGTTGCTCGAGAACTGACAAAGAAGTTCGAGGAATTTAAACATGGAACCATTCAAGAATGCAGAACCCATTTCGAGCAGAATATATGCAAAGGTGAATTTGTTATTATTTTTTAAACGTATTGAGAAGATAGGTCATTACGCCTTTTTGAAACAGACGATTTCCTCAAGATTGTCTTCAAAATAATCGATTCAAAATTTGAAAAGATAATCAGTAGATATATAGGGCGAAGTATGGAGGGATTTTTTAATCTTTTTATAAATCTTATCAAATTCTACATCAACCGAGGCTTCTATCTTTGCTTCAAATAAAGCAGAGAAGTGATCGGCCAACTTAACAAGCTTTCCGTCTGGTTGTTCCCATGGATCAATCATGAGCTTTTCATATTCTTGCGAAAAGGCGTATTTTCATATATATCAAAGAAGGTACTTATTTACCAACTCTTTTTCTACCACTTGGAGCAATTCTTCAAATCAGACAATAGCTTTCTTGGTGGGGGCTACGATATCCCCAGTTATTGCTTCAGGGATATCGTGAAACAATGCGATCATCATCATGTGTGTTATCTCCTGCTCATTTTTTCCTTCGATATTTCCTATGATATACGCGATGAATACGATGATAAAGAGATGCGACATAACTGAGATGGGATAATGACGACGCATCCGATTCCAACGAAAACTCGATTGCAAACGTCGAATACTTAAGAGAAAACGTTCCAAATCGTTTTGACGTTTTGGATCTACGTCTATATATTCACGAAACATATCAAATCTAGACTGCTTCAGCTTTTGCTCGATGGTATCCATGGCAGGTCTGTATACACCAAGATATACCTCATTACTAAAGTACGCTTCATGATAGGAAGCCCAGAGTTTTGCAAAAGCGATGAGATCATCTTCCTTTTGGTAGGCATGTTTTTCTTGTCTGGAAAGATCATGAATTTTTTGCATGTCTTTTTTCATCCACAAAGGAAGATTCCACGAAAGGAGCATGGCAGAAACAATACTTTCTAACTCATAGTACATGGTTGGATTTTTTTCTTTTATACAATCCTTTACCTCGCTACTTATATCCGAATGTACAAAGGTAGAAAAAGAGGAAAAGAGTACTTTCCGGAAAATATAATCTCGATTATATTTTATACCCTTTTCCTCCTCAATGATAGAAGCAAGTAAAATGGTTATATGCAAAGAAAAAGCAATATGATCGGTAGCCGAAACTTTTTCTACACGAGGAAAATTATTCCAACGATAGACAGAAAGACCACGAAAAGCAAGACCAATAGTATGTCAGAGCATAGATGTAAGAATAAAAAAAGTAAAAAATTATAGCGATAAAATCACCTCATCGAGGACCCATCTCGGATTAGCATTGCTCGACGAGAGGGTGATAATACCCTTCTCGATCTTTTCTATGGTTTCCAAATTTCTGATATGACCCGAGAGTATCCTCTCTTGAAGTGCTATGAAGATGCTCGTGTATACGGGCTTTTCCAGCTTTTCCTTCGCGAGGTATGAGATAAGTGGCGAGATATCACCTGCATCAAAATACTCGTCAATCTTGGCAAGAATTTCTTGGTCGAGAAAAGTCTTATAGATATTCGCCGATATAAATATGACGCGCGATGCGAGAGTTTCTATCATCGAATCACGACTCGAGAGAGACGTCAAGAGGATCAGGATGTTTGCTGGCACTTCTTCAAAAAGTTTTAACAGGCTATTTGCCGCCGCAAGAGTCAGGGTATCAATCCGCTCTATGATAAATATATCATAGAGCGAGCTCGAGCGCTTGGCCGCTTGCTCTATGATCTCTCGAGTACGTTCTATCTTGATGACTTCTGTTTGATTTTCAAAGAAAAAAACTCCTTCTATGTATTCTTTTCTCATCTCGTAAAGATCAAGGAAGTGTGTTTTTTTAAGCGCATTTATTGTTGATATAACATCATCATCACCAAGGACGAGCGGTGGTACAGAGTTGCCCGAAGTAAATCTTTCAAGCAAGCTCGTGAGTGAAGTATTTGTCAT
>CALREC010000034.1 GCA_943355085.1 Candidatus Altimarinota bacterium | reverse complement strand
ATTCCCATCATGTTTAATGATCAACCGAGGAGATGGAGTAGTCCCAGTATATAAGTTCAACCCTCCACTATCAAGTTCTATGTCAGCCATACCATAAGGACCATAATTATCAGCAGAAAGACGAATATTAGTCGGTCCAACAGCTTTATTGAGTTGCAATAATTTACTTGGACTCGTCGTCCCAATCCCTATGTTACCAGTGGCATCAATTGTCATTCTTGCTGTATTATTTGTCGCAAACTGAGTAGGGTAATTTGATTGATTTCCAAATACTGCTGCATAAGGAAGAGCGCTCTGAAATATATTTCATCAAGTACTTTTATTGACTCAAGCAATAGCGTAACTATTTGCACTACTACTCCACTGAGTATATGCAATACTATCGGCTGTATTTTTTACTGTTGTATATAATTGAGCAGTTGAATCCTGAATATCAAGCTTTGCTATTGGACTCGTCGTCCCGATCCCGACGTTACCAGAAGCTGTTAATACAAGTCTACTAGCAATACCACTTTTAATAAAACTAAGATCACCAGCCTTTGCATTTCCATCCGTATCACTTACTTCGATCTGCCAACCGTTATAATTAGTTGTCATAAGATTAATTCTTGCTCTTGAAGTTCAGAAAATTCTTGCTCCAGCATCAGCCCCATTAATGTGTAATAAATCTAAAGGACTCGTCGTCCCAATACCTACATTTCCTCCACTACTGAATGTCACACGATCGGCCCCATTATTCCAGAAAGTCAGTCATTCGCTGGTTCTATTCTGGTATATGCCCCAATGCTTATTGAGGCCACTCGTACTCTGGATATCTAGCTCAGCACTGTTTCCGCTCGTCTGATAAAGATGAAGGAGGGAGTTTGGACTCGCTGTCCTGATCCCGACATTCCCATTCATGTATGAGATACTGGATCCACTGACCATCCATTGTCAGATAGAGCTCAGATCGAGATATTCTGCCTTGATCTTTCAGAGACTACTCCCACTATTTCCAAATATGGTAGCGAGGATGTATCCGATGATCCCTTTGGGATTAGCTACTCCGGATGGGAGGGCAGGATCGGTTGCTTGGAGAGAGGAAATGGCTCCGGTGAGAGTGAGGGCAGATGCAGCAACAGGATTGCTTGCTGTTATGATCAGGAGGAGGAATATGGCGAGAAATCTCCGAGAGTTGTTTGTCACCTTGAAATTGTGATCTTTAGGGGATTTCATAAAAAGCAAAAGTGAAAAAGTAAATTTATACGTACAGATAGGTTATGTCAGGGGTGAAGCTGTTCGGAATAATATAGCTCCAGGTTATGTCGGGGATATTATAGGATATATGCATGAAAAAAGCAAGGAAACTTATCATGGAATATAAACCTTGCTATTTTCGCACAAACTTCTTCAGAAATCCTATATCTCGATCAAAGTTACTGATATCTTCTGGATTCTTATGGTGAAATGTTTTTCCTTTTTTTGGCACAAAGACGATATCATGAGAGCCTGTCATCATAATTTCTGAGAGTGTATCGTAGAGACGACGACGATAGAAATTTCGAGCAATCGAGGTTTTTGTATGTTTCGCAGAAAATACTATACCAAACCGATTGTGTCCAACTTTATTGGGGAGGATATTTGCAATAAATCCATGCGCAAAAAAAGGTTTACGAAAACGTAAAACCTTTTTTACTTCATTTTCTGAGAGCCGATATTGTTTTGAAATCATAAGCATTATAGGAAAAACTCATTCGCCTGTGCCCTATGAGTATCAGGCTTAAATCTCCGCTTTCTCACGCTTCATACAGTTGTAAGATCCCCTCCGCTTCTCGATTTGCACTCGAATAATTTCGTTTTTGCAATAATGCTCGAGGGGAGTGGTTGGTGCTATTATTCAGTCACCTGAGTAGAAGCTTTAGAATATCGAGCTGAGTTATCAACACGGAAATGCTTGCTTGATCCTGGGTATTGTACAACACGAGCTGTACCACCGGCTACGTTATGAAGCTTGGATTTTCCTTTTGTTTCTTTATATCGAGTAGGATAGCTCACAGTCAATACATGACGTCCTTTTCGACGACGTGCAGCAAGAACGGCTCGTCCTCAAACACTCAGTGATCGAGTAAGAAATCCGTGAGTTCGGAGTCGTTTTCTTTTTTTGAATTTAGCGAGCATGATAATGATTATTAAGAGATAAAAACATGTAACTACGATGATATTCTTGCGAAAACTGCGTACCAAATTGAGACGTACTGGAGGAGTACGATGAACGAGGAACGTAAAGCTTAAACATGAAGATCGAAGTTATAATTCATGTTTTTGTGAAAGTGGGGAAATTGTATGAAAAAATGTCGTAAAGTCAAAACGAAATTACACTTTTATCGTTTTTGCCCAAATTGCCTCTCAGGAGAGGGCATTTTCAGCGGCCTCCTGTTGTGCTTTTTTCTTGCTCGATCCACTCCCTTTTCCTACTCTCGTCACGCCAATATATGCACCAACCGTATAGGATTTGTTGTGATCTGATCCTGTCTCGGTCAAGACTTCATAAGTGGGAGTGACAAGATACTTTTCTTGAGAAATTTCTTGCAGATGAGATTTTGGATCCACATGAAGTGCTTTGTCTAGTATCTCTCCAAGAGTGGAAAAAACATACTTTTCCACAAAAGATCTTGCCTCTGTATACCCAAGATCCAGGTATATGGCACCAAGAAATGCCTCAAAAGTATTGGCAACGATATATGGATTCGCATTCCCTCAAGCCAAAAGCTCACCCTTAGAAACAAGTACATAGTCCTGGAGAGAGAGTCTCAGTCCTATGGACGCAAGATTTTTTCCACGTACCAGAGCACTTCGTATGTCGGTCAATTCTCACTCTGGTTTTTGTGGATATGTGTGAAAAAGGAGTTCTGTAGATATGAGCTCCAAGACCGCATCTCCAAGGAACTCGAGACGCTCGTTACTTTCTATGGTATGAATAATATTTTCATTGAGTACAGAGCGATGTATAAAGGCGAGACAATATCGCGATATATCTTTGTAGGGAATTTCGAGAGACGAAACAAATAATCCTATCTTTTCCTCAAATGCCCGGGTTGATACAGATACAATGTTTTTAGACATGAGTATGTATACATTAAAAAATTAATATTTCAAAAAACCATGTCGATGCTCGAACGTATTTATATAAAAAACCGCGGAGCCAGTGTGTTCACTTTGAGGGTTTCCATAATGATTGCCCTGTCATCCTTCAGTGCATTAAGGACTCCGTTTACCATAGTTTTGGCAGTATCGTCTGAGAATATTTTCGCCAGTTCAATAGCCTCATTTATACTTACTTTCTCAGGAATAACATCGAGACTCAAGTACAACATCTCATATGCTGCAATCATGATAGGCAGCAGATTTCCAACTGGCATAGTTGCGATGTCAAATTTTGGAGCATATTTGTGGATCAAAGTCAGGAGCTCGGGTTCTTTCTCGATAACTCAAAAAAAAGTGGATTGAAAATATGGTATATCGAGGGAGGTGGTTGTCATGGGATCAAAAAACGCAAGCAGAAATGCTGATTCATCAAAATGTACTCAGCTCATAGAGCGAGCATACAGTGCCTGAAGGAGATAGGAACGGGTCTTTCGACGAGACACTTTTATCATAGGTGATTACATGAGCAAGAGATATAAGAAAGGAAAAAACTTCGCGATCGCCCGCAAAGTTTTCGCTCGTAGTGCAACGTTATATTCGGCAATTATGCTCGAATCTTCGTAACCTTTTTAGCAGCTTTTCCAACTGAATACACTTTACGTCCCTTGTATTCTCCAGTTATCGGAGAAGCAAAATGAGAAAGTCCGATAGCATTACCATCTGCATCATACTGAAGAGAAACAGAGTTTAAAACCTTTCGAGTTTTTAGCTCAAGCCATTTACCATGGCGTTTTCCGGTTTGTACCTTAGAGGCTTTTTTTGGTGGAGCGAAAGTCATGATGTGAATCGTAAAAAAATAGGATGATAGGAAATTTAAAAACTTTCTATCAAATAAGTGCGCGCTATTATATGGAAAAATATAAAAATGCAAAGGAAAATTATGAAAAAAGACAGAATGTTGGCAAATTATTGATGGATCAGAAAAAAAGCCACAACAGAACCTGCTGTTTCGGTGCGTAAAATCCGGTCTCAAAGACAAATTTTCTGAAATGCCTGTTTCTGAAAATAAGACACCTCTCAGGCAGACCATCCCCCTTCGGGTCCGATAAATATATTGATAGCCTCCGATCAGATAGATATATCACGCATCTTTTGACTCTCAAGGGTTTCGGTGTGGAGTATATAGTTGGTCCCCTCTTTTGGTATATGGATACCCTCTTCCCTAAAACTTACAGGGGCGACATGACATCCTCCACACTGCTCTGTCGCCTCTCGAACAATCTCGCGGAAACGCTCCATCTTATGATCATTGATCATAAGTTTCTGACTCCTCTCTGAGCGAAAAAATACAAACTCCCGTATACCGACTTCCACTCATTTTTGAAGTATATATTCGATTTTGTCGTACTTATTTGGCATAGACTGATACAGTCGTATGATTTTCTCAGAATCGCATGTATTTATATAGTCCATACCGTATGATAATCCAATCTCTTTTTTATGGATAGAATCAATGGTATATAGGTAATCTTTACCATCTCCATTGAAAAGTACGATACTTGCACCTGCAGTGAATCGAAGAACTCGAGAAATCTGGTGCACAAAAGCATCATCACATATGACGATGTCGGTACCAAAAGAAAGTTCGGGAAAAAAGAAACGTTGCATATATACACACATGATTGCAAATAAATATCACTATTCTACTCTCTCAAAATCGAGTCTTCTCAGGGTTTTGTCTACCTGACTGACTCTTATACGGATAGGATCACCAAGCTTAAATGTCTTGCCTCCAGAAAGACATTTCAGAGTTCCTGATCGCTCATCAAAATGGTGAGTAGCACGCATATCTCGTATATATATGAGTCCCTCAACACCATTTGGGAGCTCCACGTAGATTCCATGATCTCCGATAGATGAGATTATACCTTCAAAAATCTGACCGATTTTATCTTTCATATAGTCTATAATCTTGATGTCACGAATGAGATACTCTATGTTCTCGGCCTTGCGCTCGGTTTCTGATGTGTGTTTGGCAACCTTGGGAAGCAATCGAGCAAATCGGGCCAACTCCTGCACGTCCAGCTTCTTATGAATCCATGCTTTGATGATACGATGAATCTGGAGATCTGGGTAACGTCTGATAGGTGATGTAAAATGAGAATAATAAGCGAGCGAGAGTCCAAAATGTCAAAGCGACTCCTCGGAATAAATAGCCTTTGACATACTGAGGAGAATCTGCTTGGAAAGCATAAAATAATAGTCTTTTTCATGGAGCGTATCCATAATCTCTCGCAAAGAACGAGGACTCAGGGTCTCATGAGAAATATGATACCCATAGTGGTCAAGAAGGGCTATGAGGCTATCTGATTTTTCTTCACTCGGGCGCTCATGAACACGATATAAAAATGGGATTTTCTTCAGCCCAAAAAACTTTGAGATCTCTTCATTTGCCAGGATCATAAACTCCTCGATAACCTTGTGGGATTCACTCCGATCTCGTTTTGAAATAGTCACTACCTTTCCTTGTTTATCGGTCACAATCTTCACTTCTTTGAGATCAAAGTCTATCTTGCCTTCTTTGGTTCTTCGTACATCAAGAATCCGCTTCAGCTCGAGACCATTGCGAATGAGGTCAAGTATTTCAGGTGAGGAGTTTTTGAGGATGGTTGACTCTTTTGTTTTTTCGTCAAACACATCTATGATTTCCTGTACTTCATCGTAGGTAAAGCGCTGTTTACTCTCGATGGTTGTTTCCAGGGTGCGCGTACGAACCACTGTACCAGAGAGATCAAGCTCCATGATGATGCTGAGAGTTGCTTTGGGACTGCCTGGATGGAGAGAACAGAGATTATTAGACAGGTGTTCCGGAAGCATGGGGATAACCTCATCCGGCGTATATATACTTGTTCCACGACTGTAAGCCTCACGATCCAAAGCTCAGCCTTCTTTGACATACTCTGCAACATCGGCGATATGCACGCCAAGTTCAAAATGGCCATTTGCCAACTTTTTTATACCGATGGCATCATCCAAGTCTTTTGCATCAGCTCCATCTATGGTGATAATCCATTCATCTGTGAGGTCTACTCGACCAGGTGTGGTCATAAATGGAACCAGCTTCTCTGACTCAAGCAAAACATTTGCAGGAAAATCCTTTATGATGCCATTCTCATGAAATACAATACGTTCTGCCATGCCCTGACTATCTTTATGACCCAGTATGCTCACGATTTTTCCATGAGGCTTATTTTTATCTCCAAATACACGAATCGTCACAATCTCATCATTTTTCGCTCCGAGCGAATCACGATCGCTTATAAATATATCTTTCCCCTTAAATCCTTCTACTACCTGAACAAATCCAAACGAACTCTTCGGACGCTTGATGTATTTTCCAACCAGTACTTTCTCAGTGCGCTTGACAAGACCTATGACCTTTGCCTCAGCTTTTTTCCCATCTATACTGGGTTTCGTAATTTCAATCTTGACGCTATCTCCATCGAGCGCCCCATCTCGGTCACGTTTTGCGATGAAAAACACCTCCGAAAGAGGAGTTTCTACCAATCAGAAATGTGGTTGGATCTGAGAATAGATTCCAGAGGAATACTGCGGCTTCATAGGAAGAAAGATAGAGAGTATAATAGCAGTATACAGAAGAAAAAAGAAAATGCGAGTTTTTATTCTTGGAGGAAAGTTTTGTTTTGGAACTAAATTACATATAATAACCATGCATCGAAGCCTACTCACACAAATAATGTTATCCTCTCTGCTTATTATCCATGATTTTTGATACTCACACCCATTCCTACTTTCCAGAGATTTCGGACAGACAAGACGAAATCATAACACATATGATCAACAATAAAGTTTGTTATGCAACTCA